>CBKWFZ010000427.1:0-4208 GCA_966673785.1 uncultured bacterium | reverse complement strand
TCATGGCGATCACGCGCTTAGCCTCCTCGTCGCATCCGCCTCCGATTCCCTTCAGCACGGCGACATCCGTTACCGATCCGGAGCGGTCCACAGTAAAAGAAACAAATACTTTTCCCGTGATCTCGCGCTGCTTTGCCTTTCGCGGATATTGGATATTTTCATTGAGGAACTTGTAGAACGCTGCGTAGCCGCCCGTGGGAACCGGAGCTTTTTCGACAATGAGAAACACTTTCATGGAATCCACCGGGCTTTCTGCCGGTACTTCGAACGTTGACAGCGTCTCAATCAATTGCTCCAATTGATCAATGGGTGTTTTTTCCACGGGTTCATGATGAACTTCCATGACTTTGATCCTGGTAAGGTCCGGCGTTTTCTGAACCCTTGGCTTTTCAGCAATCTTCCGGATCTCCGGCTCGGGGTGTACGGTCACCGGAATACGCGCCGTGAAGATTTCTTCCTTCGGTGGTTCAGGTCGTTTCGGGCGGGGACGCTCCGGAACGGCCACTTTGAAGGCACAGATGACAAGGATCAGACTAACGGACAGGCTGAAGGGGAAGATGACATTTCGTTTTCTGTGAATGTCAACCTTCGGGTTTTTCTTTGGTTCCATACTGTTGAGGTTATTAGGTAAATGGAACCGCGCGGTACGAACCGCTCACCTGGCGGATCGAAACTAGTTTAAGCTTTAATGCGGCCGGCGCAAAAAAGTCACAAAGCCTGGTCCGTAATCGGGATCAGTCTGATCGTGAATTCAATAGTATACCAGCGGACTCGATGTAAGCGTTAGAACTCCGCGCTTCCCGGAAACCGTGGATAAGGAATGACATCGCGAATATTGGTCATCCCGGTCACGAACAACATCAGTCGCTCGAACCCAAGACCGAATCCGCTGTGCGGTGCAGAACCGAACTTGCGCAAATCCAGGTACCACCAAAGTTCTTTTTCAGGCAGCCCAAGTTCCTGCACGCGTCTTACCAATCTGTCGTAACGTTCTTCGCGTTGTGAGCCACCGATGATCTCACCAATTCCGGGGAAGAGCACATCCATGGCGCCAACGGTTTTGCCATCGTCGTTCTGACGCATATAAAAAGCTTTGATCTCAGCCGGATAGTTGTAGAGGATCACTGGCTTTTTGAAATGCTTTTCAACAAGGTAGCGTTCGTGTTCCGACTGAAGGTCAACGCCCCACTTGTCAACGACGAACTGGAATTTTTTCTTCTTATTAGGGTTGCTGTTCCGCAGAATTTCAATCGCATCCGTGTAGGTGACCCGTTGAAAATCGTTTTCCGAAATGAACTTCAGCCGCTCCAGGAGACTCATTTCGCTCCGCTGGTCCTGGGGTTTCTGCTGCTCTTCGTCCTGCGCGCGTTTGTTCAGAAACTCGAGATCTTCTGCACAGTGTTCAAGCGCGTATCGAACGAGATACTGGAGGAAATCCTGTGCGAGCTGCATGTTATCATGGATATCGTAGAACGCCATCTCGGGTTCGATCATCCAGAATTCAGCCAGGTGTCGCGTCGTGTTTGAGTTCTCGGCACGGAAAGTCGGACCGAACGTATATATCTCGCCGAGTGCAAGCGCATATGTTTCGCCTTCGAGCTGACCCGAGACAGTGAGGTTGGTTTCACGACCGAAGAAGTCTTCGCGAAAATCTATTTTTCCGTCTTCGGTTCTCGGCGGCTTTTCGGCGTCGAGGGTGGTGACCCGGAACATCGCGCCAGCGCCTTCGGCATCCGATCCTGTTATAACCGGCGTGTGGATATATGCGAAGCCGCGGTCGTTGAAGAATTTGTGTATTGCAAAAGCCATGGCATGACGTACCCGCATCACCGCGCCGAACGTATTGGTACGGCTCCGCAGGTGCGCGATCTCCCGGAGAAATTCCAGACTGTGCTTTTTGGGTTGTAAAGGATACTTCTCCGGGTCGCAATCACCAAGGATCTCCAGTTCACTCACTTTAACCTCCACGGTCTGACCTTTAGCCGGTGAAGCTATCAGTTCGCCTCTCACCGAAAGACACGCCCCGGTGGTGATCCGCCTGAGCAATGCCTCATCCGTTTTGGTGAAGTCAACCACCGCCTGCAGATTCTGAATGGTCGAGCCGTCGTTGATCGCGATAAACTGGTTGTTGCGAAAAGTCCTAACCCAACCGTTAACAGTAACTTGCTGTCCCTTGGGTTCGGTCTTCAGTAGCTCACGGATTTTTGTCCTTTTCATAGTCTCGTTATTTTGCCCGCCTGTTCAGAAAGGTTCGCAAAAAACGAAAAAACTTGGGAGTTTTGAAAGTATTACCTTCGCAACTCCCTGTTCACTATGGCTTTTAACGCCCGGAACCGGGCCGTCCGGGAAATCATACGAGCGGACTGTGGACTATTTTTATAAATTTGCATTGATTTTGATAGACTCGGTTTTAACAACGAAAGGACAGGAATGCAAAAGCTTGGTTTAAGCCAATCGCTCCAACAGAAATTATCGCCCCAGCAGATACAGTTCATTAAACTGCTGCAGGTGCCGACTGCCGAGCTGGAAGCAAGGATAGAGGAGGAACTGGAAATTAACCCCGCGCTGGAAGAAGGCGAGGATCAGGAGGGACCTGAGGAAAACTTCGAAGAACAGGAGGCGCAGGAGCAGAATTCCAAGGATGAGGACGTCGACATCAAGGACTACCTGCCGGATGACGACTATTCAGGATACAAGATGCAGGGCGATGGCGGAGAAGACGAAGACCGCGAGATGCCCATCCCGATGGCTAGCAGTCTCCATGAACAACTAATGGGTCAGCTCGATTTTCTGGGATTGTCCGACCACCAGTATAACATTGGTAAACAGCTCGTCGGAAGTATTGAGAGCGACGGCTATATCCGGCGTGATCTGGAGGCCATCGTAAACGACCTCGCATTCTCCCAGGGTATCGAAACAACCGCCGAAGAGGTGGAAACGATCCTGAAAAAAATACAGACTTTTGATCCGCCGGGAATCGCCGCCCGTGATCTTCAGGAATGCCTCCTGCTTCAGCTTGACCGTATGGACAATGGTCATGATATCGACGTGGCCGTAGCCAAGAAGATCATTACCGAGTGTTACGATGAATTCACAAAAAAACACTACCAGAAAATCCAGAAGAAACTCGACACGGAAGACGAGGACTTCATCCGCGATGCGGTGGAACTGATCGTGAGGCTGAATCCGAAACCAGGGGGAGGCGGCGCTTCCACAATGGTTAAGAATCAATATATCATTCCCGATTTTATTCTGACCAATAACAATGGCAAACTTGAGCTTGCCCTCAATAGCCGGAATGCCCCGGAGCTGCGCATCA
The DNA here is from genome assembly GCA_966673785.1 of uncultured bacterium. Taxonomy (GTDB): domain Bacteria; phylum Bacteroidota; class Bacteroidia; order Cytophagales; family Cyclobacteriaceae; genus Ohtaekwangia. The sequence continues at coordinate 889 of CBKWFZ010000427.1, read as the reverse complement.
GCCGTTCCTATACCGAAATGTTCCGCGCTTACGACAAGAGCGACAAAAAAGACAAGAAACTCAAGGAAGCCGTGAGTTTTGTCAAGCAGAAACTGGACGCCGCGAAATGGTTCATCGACGCGATCAAGCAAAGGCAACAAACCCTGCTGAGAACGATGAAAGCCATCGTCGATTTTCAGTATGATTTCTTTCTCGAAGGCGATGAATCAAAGCTCAAGCCGATGATCCTGAAAGATATCGCTACCATGATCAACATGGACATCTCGACAGTTTCACGTGTTGCGAGCAGCAAGGCAGTGCAGACCGATTTTGGAATTTACCCACTCAAGTATTTCTTCTCGGAAGGGATCGCTACCGATTCAGGCGAGGAAGTAAGTAGCCGCGAGGTAAAGCAGATCATTAAGGATATTATCGAGAAGGAAGATAAAAACAAACCGCTTTCCGACGACAAGCTGGAAAAGATCCTGAATGATAAGGGATACAACATTGCCCGCAGAACGGTTGCGAAATACCGTGAGCAGTTGAATATTCCGGTAGCCCGCCTGCGTAAAGAGCTTTAGCATGACCGGAACAATTCTCGCGCGGCTGGTATCCGTTGTCTTTCATCCGTTGCTCCTTGCAACTTACCTCTTCGGATTGTTCGCGTTTGTCTTTCCAATTGCGTTTGATCCCATCAATGAAGACCGTATCGGACGGTTCATGTTCCTGCTTTTCTGCGTGACGTTTGTGCTGCCGGTGCTTGTGGTGAGTCTGCTGAAAACGCTCGGACTAACGCCGACGTTTACGATGTACAGGAGAAGGGAACGGATTCTTCCTTTTGTATTGATATGCGGTTTCTATACCGCGGTGACACTTGTCTTCTATCATCGTGCAGAGGTGAGTCTCAACG
>CBKWFZ010000426.1:0-4210 GCA_966673785.1 uncultured bacterium | reverse complement strand
CAGGGAGTGGTCTCCCGAGGACCGACCCCGCGAAAAAATGCTTCTTAAGGGCAAAGCCGCGCTCAGCGATGCCGAATTAATTGCCATTCTTCTTGGATCCGGGACCGGGTCTCAAAGCGCCGTCGAGGTTGCAAAAAATCTGCTTCAGCTGGCGGGGAACAATCTTCATACGCTCGGCGCGTTGGGGCTTAAGGAACTCACCCGTGTCAGGGGCGTGGGAGAGGCGAGAGCCGTCGCTGTCGCCGCCGCGCTGGAACTTGGTCGCCGGCGAAAAGAATTTCTGCCCGACGAAAAACCTAAAATAAGCGGCTCGCGTGACGCGTTTGAGCTTGTGAAGGCGAATCTGATGGACCTGCCGCATGAAGAGTTCTGGGTGTTGCTGCTCAATCGTGCAAACAGACTGATCCGCAGACAACAGGTTAGCGTTGGCGGCGTAGCAGGTACGGTGGCTGATCCGAAGATCATTTTCAAGCTCGCGCTTGAGGAGCTTTCGAGCGGAATCATCGTCGCGCACAATCATCCATCGGGCAATCTGGTGGCCAGTCAGGCCGACATTCAGCTGACACAACGATTGCGGGAAGCCGGCAAGCTGCTCGAGATACAGGTGCTTGATCATCTGATTGTGGCAGGGCACAAGTATTTTAGTTTTGCCGACGAAGGAATGCTGTGATAAATTCGTCTTGCAGAAAAAAGTTATATTGACCGCTATTCCCGGGACGGAATGAAGCAAAAATTTTATTTCTTTATTGTCTCCGTTTTTCTGATCATCCCGATTCTTGTCGGGCAGATTTATGTCAGCAGCCGCGAGGACGAAGCGGTTGTGCCGTTGCGCGTGGAAGCAGCCCGTCCCCCGCATAATCCGCACATGGATGAAGCGATCGCAGAATTTGAACGACAACTTGAGATCATGAACCTGATATCGCGGACGCCTGGCGCAGCCGTTGCGATCGTCAAGGATTCTTCGATCGTGTACATGAAGGGGTTTGGCGTGCGGGAAGCCGGCACCGAAGACAGTGTCAATGTGCATACGGTATTCAGGCTTGCATCGGTATCAAAGTGTTTTGCCTCGTTCCTGACCGGCATCATGGTCGACGAAGGGATATTGAACTGGGACGATCCCGTCAACCGCTACCTGCCCGATTTTTCTTTGCACTCTCCCGAGGAAACGAAAAAGTTGCGTATCCGCAATGTGCTAAGTCACACTACGGGACTTCCGTTTCACGCGTACACCAATCTCGTCGAAGAAGGCTTGCCCTTATCCGATCTGCTGCAGCGCTTGCAGGATGTACCGTTGTCCACGCCCGTGGGTGCAACCTATAGCTACCAGAATGTGGCGTATAGCCTTATCGGCGAAACGATCCATCAGGCCACAGGCAAGAGTTATGAAGCTTGGATGATCGAAAAGGTGTTTGGTCCCCTTAATATGCCGGACGCGTCTATCGATTACTTTTCCATCATGTCCAGCGATAACGTTGCGCGGCCGCACATGCCGCGGAAAGGTGGCTGGCGAAAGGTTGCGATCAATAACACCTATTACAACGTAGCCCCTGCTGGCGGAGTGAACGCCAGTATTTATGATATGGCTCAATGGATGAAGGCACTGGTCGGCGCACGTCCCGACGTAATCAAGCCGGGAACCCTCCGGGCTTGTTACACGCCATTCGTCAAAGCGCCGTCAAAGAACCGGAATTACGGCCGTTCACGACGGATCAGCGATTCATGGTATGGTCTCGGCTGGCGGATTCTTCACTTTCCCGGCGATACGCTGGTTTACCACGGTGGCTTTGTAAACGGTTATCGCAGCGAGGTGGCGGTGAGTCCGAAAGACAATCTAGCGATCTGCATACTTGCCAACGCCCCCGGTGAGCTTCCCGACAGCGGAATACCCGTGTTTCTCGGAATCCTTGACAAGTACCGCGACGCTATCCGCGAATGGGACAACTATCATGCGAATGTGGATGTCAATGTTACGGCCACCGGGGCGGCACGTTGAGGGATTTACGTTACCGGACTTGAAACTTTGCGCGTGATGTTCGATACTTGCCCAGGTTTTGCCAGCCTTCACGCATGAAACCACGCAACATCATTCTGATTCTCGTAACTGTCTCGGTTATCATAACCGTGTTTTACACGTTCTATGGAAGCAAGGACCAGACGGAATATGTCAACGACGTGCTCAGTGAACGCCGCGAAAAGGACACGTTCATGCGTACATCAAAAGAATCGCCCTTTGCTGAAAACCCCGATGCCTTCGAAGGACTTAAGTACTTTCCGCCGGATATCAAATACAGAATTACGGCGAATCTCACGCTTGTGGAGGACCGGAAACCGGTTGTGCTCGCGACCAACGACGGGAAAGAGGAGCGATATATGGAATATGCTTACGCGGAATTCGACCTGTCCGGCTTCCGGAACCGCCTGCTGGTCCTCGAAATAATTGATATGGGACCGTCGCGGGGGAAGTTGTTCCTGGCGTTCGGTGATGCGACAAGCGCAAATGAAACATACGGTGCCGGGCGCTATCTTGACATCAGCCGCGCGCAAGGCAGCAACACCATTACCCTTGATTTCAACAAAGCCTATAATCCCTATTGCGCTTACACTGAGAAATTTTCCTGTCCGTTGCCTCCCGCCGAAAACCTGCTACCCATACCGATTCCGGCGGGTGAGAAAACGTATCACGACTAATCTCCGGGGCTGGTTTCCGGTCCCCGTCTTCATCGACTTCCTTTCGGAAAATGTTTGGTTACGCCTCCAATTACCTCTATTTTTGGGCGCTTTAAATTTTCCCGTGCGCGGGTTTTTAATATGACGATCTCCTATAACTGGCTTAAAGAATACATCGATATCCCGGAATCTCCGGAAGAACTTGCCGGCATTCTTACGTTCACTGGTCTTGAAGTAGAAAGCGTCGAAGAACATGAAACCGTCAGGGGAGGATTAAAGGGTCTTGTGGTAGGAGAGGTGCTGACGTGTCAGAAACATCCGAATGCAGATAAGCTATCCGTTACTACCGTGAATGTCGGTGACGGAACGGTCCGGAATATTGTTTGCGGCGCCTCAAACGTCGCTGCGGGGCAAAAAGTAATTGTCGCGCTGCCGGGAACCACATTGCACCCTGCCGGAGGAGAACCGTTTACCATTAAGGCTGCGAAGATTCGCGGGGAGCAGTCGGAAGGCATGATCTGTGCCGAAGATGAGATCGGGATTGGAAAAAGTCATGAAGGTATTATCGTGCTTCCGGCCGATGTTGCCGTTGGTACACATGCCGCAGCGTATTATGAAATTGAATCGGATCACGTACTTGAAATAGGACTGACACCCAATCGCGCCGATGCCGCCTCGCATATCGGTGTTGCCCGTGATTTGCGCGCTGCGCGGAACCGTATTATCCGGAAGCCTTCTGTTGACGGCTTTCGCGTGAATAACACATCACTGACGCTCCCGGTCGTTGTAGAGAACCCGGAAGCATGTCCCCGGTACTCGGGCGTTACCATATCCGGCGTAACGGTAAAGGAATCACCGGAATGGTTGAAGAAGCGACTCTTAAGTATCGGCCAGACACCCATTAATAATGTTGTCGACATCACCAACTTCGTCCTGCATGAAACGGGGCAGCCGCTGCACGCATTTGACGCCGGCAAGATCCGTGGTCGTGTGGTGGTGAAGACCATGCCCGAAGGCACCTCCTTTGTCACGCTCGACGGGAAGGAACGCAAGCTGACGTCTCATGATCTGATGATCTGCGACGAACAGGAAGGCATGTGTATCGCGGGTGTGTTTGGAGGCATTTATTCGGGGATAACGGCAGAAACAAAAAGCATCTTTCTGGAGAGCGCCTGTTTTGCCGCCGACTTCATCCGCCGTACTTCGATGCATCATCAACTGAAGACCGATGCATCATTCCGTTTTGAACGGGGTACCGATCCGGAAAACACAATCTACGCGCTGAAACGCGCTGCATTGCTCATTCAGGAAATCGCGGGCGGCGAGATTTCATCAGAGATCGTTGATATCTATCCGGAGCCGGTCAAACCAAGGACTATCGTGGTAAAGCACAGGAACATCGACCGGTTGATCGGGAAACAGATTCCGCATGATGAAATATTTGCGATCCTCGGTCGGCTTGATATCGAAATCCTTGAAAAACATGCCGATGAATTCAGTGTAGCCGTACCGCCTTACCGCGTCGATGTTGCGCAGGCGATCG
>CBKWFZ010000425.1:0-4219 GCA_966673785.1 uncultured bacterium | reverse complement strand
TTTGCATGGTGTTCTGCACTGCTCACAATATCAACCGCGAATTGTCAGCCGGAGCTGATTCGGATTGAGCACATCGGCCCGGAGGATAAACCGATACCCTCCTTGATAATTTCGACCGCTCCGTTTGACGCGCCGCCCACGGAAAGCGTTGTCGTTGTCTCCCGTGAAACCTACCTGCTTGTCCTTCGCGAGCTGCGGACCAGCGCCGTGAAAAACTCTACCGCGCCTGTGGTTCCGGAATTCGGTACGTTTCGAATATCGCTGAACGAAGGTGAGGAGCGGTTTTACTTTTCCACCCGTTTCAATGCAATCCGTTTTCTCACCGGCCTGCGTGACGCCACGCTCGAAAAAGACCGCGGTGGACAACTGGAAAATCATGTCAGCTATCTGCTTTCGCGAATTGAGTGAAGCTTCCGAATCAGGACACGCTGAAGTGATTTTTTGATTAATTGCGTTTCGCGAGGTAGATTTGCTCATATCTCTTCGGTGGATGAAGATTCAGCTTCTTTCAAAATCCCTGATTTTCCTGCTTTGGGTTTGCACCTTTGCCGTCGCGTTATGCTGGATCTTCTGGGATAATCCGCCATTCGACCCTGAACCCATCACGGTGGTAACGGGATTGATATCAACGGCAGTGACAGCGTTGCTGAATGAATTTGGATCACGACTTGAAGAAGAGGAGTACTCACTTGCTTACGCGCTTGCTTATGGATACGTCAATAATTTCGTGGAACCGTTGTTGTCGGAGCTGATGCGAGTGTCTGCCGACGAGGGCAAGGCGCCTGTCCTTTTGATTTACATCCCGGAGAAGCTGGCTGAACTCGAGCCGCGCAACATTGATCGCGTTATTGCGAAGATCCGCATGCGGAATATGAAAGACGAGGTAGTAAATCTGCAATTTAAAGAAGGCCGTGCAAGGGATATCCTCACCGTGTCGAGTGGAACTGACCGGATGTATTTCGATTTCCCGAATACATTGCTGAGTCTGAACAGTCTGATCGATTTTAAGGTTGAATCGAGGAAGAACAATTTCAGCGAAGCCGAGAAGCTGCGGATGGGGAGAGAGAACATTCAGCGCTTCCGCTCGGTGGTCGGGCAACTACTCGAACAAAAAGACTTGCAAAACTATGTACGTTTCGTCGACCGGAATCTTCATTTCCTTACAGACAGCGATCCTCAAAGCACTCCCGACAGTCTGAACACCCAGGCGTGATTGCAGGGCATCGTCCCGGGCGTCACGTTGGGTGGTGTGACCGTCATACCCGACGACTTGACTTTCCCTTTAAACCCGAGCAGGCTAACCGACGTTGGGGACTTGACGCCGGACACACTGAACGGTTTTGACGGATACGCGGTAAAGATCACATACAGGTCTTTCCCTTTTGCCGTATAGAACGTATTCGGATCTTTCTTCACGGGAGCGCCTTTCCATGAACGGGTTCCATAAATAGCCTCACCGTTGACATCAAGCCATTTACCGATATCGGTAAGGCGTTGCTCCATAATTACCGGAATCCGTCCGTCGGCAGTTGGTCCAATGTTGAGCAGCAGGTTACCACCGCGGGCAACCTTGTCGATAAGAATATGAATCAATTCTGCCGATGTCGAATAATCTTCAAGTTTTTCGTTCCGGTTGTATCCGAACGAAGATCCGATACCGCGGCATTCCTCCCAGGGATGTTCAATTGTTTTGCCCAACGAGTTTTCGTCGTGAATCAGGTCGTATTCTGTAGTGTAGATGCCGCCGTGTTTGCTTCGCGTCTCTTTCCCCCAGCGGTCGTTCACAACGATGTCCGATTTAACAGGAGACTCATTGTATAACCACGCGAGGAATTCCGGGCTTCGCCACACATCCGACGTGTGATCCCATTCGCCATCGGTCCACAAAATATCCGGCTCATAACGGTTGACGAGATCGGTCATCTGCGGAAGCATGTGTTGCGCTACGTACCGGTTGACGTCTTCATGATAGAGCGGGTTGAACCATTCATACAGCGAGTAGTAAAATCCCATGCGCAGTCCTGTAGCCTTCACCGCTTTTGAAAGGTCTCCTGCGAGATCGCGGTGGGGACCAACGTCGACGGCATTCCAGTTCCACGACTGTTTGCTGGGCCAAAGCGTAAACCCTTCATGATGCTTTGACGTGAGCACAACGTATTTTGCGCCAGACCTTTTAAAGAGTTGCGCCCAGTGGGCCGGATCGTAGAACTCAGCCCGGAAATCATTTACGAAATCCTGGTATTTCACGTCGGCGCCATACGTTTTCGAATGGAAATCATTGAAGAAGTGGTGTGCTTCATCGTTCGCGTTCATGAGTCGCCACCAGTACCATTCCGCATAACATTGGTAGATCGATGCACCGTCTGAAGGCAGCGGTCCCCAGGCCGGAACGGAAAACAGCCCCCAGTGAATGAATATTCCGAACTTTGCATCTTCGAACCATGCCGGCACAGGCCGGCGATCAAGTGAGTTCCAGTTTGCTTCGTATGCCTGAGACAATGCCTGGCTAAAGGCGATATGCATAACGAACAGTAAGGCAAATATTTCTTTCCGAAACAGGATCATGGTTTTCACACCTTTCATTTTTTTATTGATTTAGCTTTCGGGGTAATCCCATATAAGCGTCGACGCAAGCTGTAAGATCCGCATCAGAATCAGTTCTGCCATTAGCTTCATTCCGGCTATGTTTATGGGCTGCGGCTTTTGAGACGTCTCCGTGTCCCAAAACCAATTTATGAAAAACTATACTGCCAATGAAATTTGCGCAACCGTAATGAATCCGGGATCAGCAGTTGCGCTTGTCAATCGTGTACCTGACAAACTTCCAGGATATTGTCGTCAATATCGCGAAACGTAAAGTAGGTAACGACATGGTCGGTTGTCATGTCCCCAACCTTGACATCCATCTTTATTAATTGTTGGTGTGCGTTACGCGCGTCCTGGGTTCTGAAGATTGGGTATGAAGTCGTCTTAGGGTTGTTTTTTATTTCTTCGTCGGTTTCCCAGATAGTCAGGCTAGTCGGGCTGAATGTATCGAGTACAACGAGTCTGAGCGTGGCATCTTCATGGATGGTCTTAAATCCCAACTTTTGCGTGTACCAGGATTTAGCCTTGTCAATATCCTTCACTCTTAAAATAATCGTGTCAATTCCTTGTAAAAAATGGTTGCTGTTCATGGTTAAATTTATACGATTTAATTTGTTAAAGCCAGGTTCAGGTCAGCTGCCTATCCCAACGATTTACGATACGTAATACGCACACCATATGCATCCCCTGGTCAGGCTATGCTTATCATGAAGGACTTGCCTTACACGATCAGCAGAATCAAAGTTGTACGCCAGTTTTTTGATGAAAGGTACAATTGACGTGAGATCAAACAAAACAGGTGAAGCCGGATTCTTTGGAATGTGCGCTTGATTTCGTCGGCCAAGGCAGTACCCCGTTTGTCGGTATGCCTGACCTTTTTCACTCAGCCGGAACCTCGAATTCTTCCGTCAGTCCACGGTTGCGCGCGAACGTCACTTTCCGGCTGGTCCGTGTAAACAAATGCGGTATTTTGGTTTTAGAATGTAATCGTATGCTGTCACATATCCTTTCTCACTACTATCGCCACTTCCTGCGGTCGCGTTTCCAGGTTCTCACGGTTATTTCAGGACTTACGCTTGCCATGACAGTTGCCGTATTGATTTTTCTTTACGTGCGCGAGGAGCAGGGGTTCGACAGGCACCATACGGATGCGCAACGTATATTCCGTGTCGACACAATCCTCGAAATGGAAGGTAAAGTCGATCGCACGGCAAAGGCCGCATTGAATGCAGGCGAGTCGCTGATGGAATTCTTTCCGGAGATTGAAAGTCATACCCAGTTCCTTAATGTTCAAAAACAAACGATGCGGGTAGGCGCGGAATTGTTCGCCAGTGATAAGGTTGTTTATGCTGATAGCAATGCCCTTACCTTCTTTACGTATAATTTTCTTAAAGGAAATCCCGCCGATGCGTTGGTCGGCCCGAACAAGGTAGTCATCTCGGATCAGGTTGCGCGGCAGCTCTTCGGTTCGGTTGAACGTGCCATGGCCAGTGACATCGAGGTGAACAGGAACAAGTATACAGTAACCGGGATCTACGAGGCGGGCAGACATGCAACGCATGTCCCATACAATGTTTTTCTTTCCCTATCGTCACTTCCAAAGAACTTTCTCGAGCAGCGTAATCGCGAGTAC
>CBKWFZ010000424.1:0-4219 GCA_966673785.1 uncultured bacterium | reverse complement strand
CGGATACGAAGGTGCTCGACGAACCTTTCTATGGAGTATATCTTGCCAAAACGAATGCCGATCACCCCGGCCGGGAGCAGATCCTGAAGAGCATGCCGGTAAATGAACACACGGTCGTGGAAAACATTTTCTCGCAGCATGACCACCCCATCGTGTTTGTCAAGAATATGGCGCATCATATCGAGGTAACGAGTCAGGACTATATCAGCCACGCCGCTAATATTTTTCTAATCAGGGATCCTGCGCACATCATTGCCAGCTACGCGCGCGTTATTGATAAGCCCTCAATGCGCGACATCGGCATTGAGTTTCAATACACCATGTTTTCATCGCTGTGGCGCCGGGGGCTCCGGCCCGTGGTGATTGATACCGCCTTGTTGCTCGAAGATCCGGAATCCGTGTTACGGCACCTTTGTACGCATCTTGACATTCCATTCTATCACGAAATGCTTTCCTGGGAGAGCGGCCCGAAGCCGTACGACGGAATCTGGGCGCCACATTGGTACGCTAACGTTCACAAGTCGACGGGCTTCCTGCGTCGCGAGGCGGCGTCGGAAACGGTCCCTGAGAGCTTAACCACGCTCTATGAAGAAGCGCGCATCTACTACAACAAATTCCTGCCCTACGCAATTCACCCGTAACCATGCTTCAAACCTATAATCCAAAAAATGCCAACATTTTCGTTCACGTTGGGGGAAAACTTCTTCCGAGGCAGGATGCAAAAGTCTCGGTCTTTGACAGCGTCGTCCAGGGCGGCGATGCAGTGTGGGAAGGTTTAAGAGTCTATGAGAGTGGTATCTTTTGCATGGACAAACATCTCGACCGGCTGATCGATTCGGCGCATGCGCTGGCATTCACCGATATTCCCGGAAAAGAAACCGTTAAAAAAGCAATCTTCGAAACGCTGGAGGCAAACGGCATGCGCAACGGTGCTCATATACGCCTGACGCTTACCCGTGGAGAAAAGATCACATCGGGAATGGATCCACGGTTGAACACCAAAGGTTCCTGCCTGATCGTCCTTGCCGAATGGAAGCCCGTCGTGTATGACAATCAAGCCGGCATCCGCGTAATCACGTCCTCCCAGCGACGGAACAATCCGCAGTTTCTCGATTCCAAGATCCATCACAACAACCTGCTTAACAACATCCTCGCGAAGATCCAGGCGAATGTCGCAGGTGCAGACGCAGCGATAATGCTTGATCATAACGGTTTTGTTGCCGAACTCAACGACACCAACCTGTTTCTCGTCACGCACGGAACAGTAATGACACCTCCTGCCGACGCGTGCCTTCATGGAATCACACGCGGTCTCGTGATTGACATCTGCCGGGAAACTGGTATACCGGTCATCGAACGCAACCTCTCATTGACCGAGTTTTACACCGCCGACGAGGTATTCGCGTCCGGAACCATGGGTGAACTAACGCCGGTAGTAGAGATCGACGGGAGGAAGATCACATCCCGGCAGCCGGATTCGATCCTGAACGTAATTCGAACCGAGTTCAACGCGCGCATTCCCGGGTTTTCGGAACCCCTGCCCTTCTGATCCGGCAACTGATCTGGTTAAAATAAAGAAAACTGAAACTGTTATGTTTCCGTATTAATGGTGTGTTTTGCTTCATCAGTTTGCACCTTAACGGCAGACTGTGTGTTATCCGACCAGTTTAAAGATGCAATTGTGAAAAGAGAACTGCTATTGGCTTACTTAGCCCTTGTTGCCATATGTATAATCTGGGGCACCACTTACCTGGCGCTGCGGATTGCCGTAGTGCATTTCCCGCCCTTCCTCTTCACTGCACTGAGACAGTTTATCGCCGGCGGACTTATTCTGTCTGTGACCTACGCAATCGGTAAAAATACAACGATGACCAGGGAGCATATCATTCGCCAGGCGATTGCCGGATTCTTTATGATCTCGTTGGGAAATGGCCTCGTCGCGTGGGCTGAGATGTTCATACCAAGTGGAATCGCGGCAATCATTTGTTCGCTGATGCCAGTTCTCGTAATACTGATCAATATCGGAATTCACCGCGAAGAGAAGACCAACGCAGCAATCGTTACAGGCGTCGCGCTTGGTTTGCTCGGCATCATGCTCATCTTCAGCGAGCACCTGGCCGAATTCTCCAAAGCACAATACACCGCGGGAATATTTTTCACCTTCGTCGCCGTTATCGCGTGGGCGGGTGCCAGTATCTGGATTAAAAAGAAAAACAACAATACAAATCTGTTCCTGAACGCCGGCCTTCAGATGTTCTTCGGCGGCGTCTGGCTGTTCCCGTTGAGCCTGTTGTTCGACGATTACGCAACCATCAGCTGGGCACCAGAAGCGGTTTATCCTTTTATCTACCTTGTTGTCTTTGGTTCAATTGTCGCGTACATCTCGTACAACTACGCATTGCGGAAATTGCCGATGACTATCGTATCGCTATACGCATACATCAACCCGCTGGTAGCCGTTGTCCTGGGATGGTTAGTTCTCGATGAGAAACTCAACGGACGCGTCCTTGCAGCTTTTCTGATAACAGTGACCGGAATATACCTGGTTAACCGGGGATACCGGGCGCTGAAGTCGATGGCCAGTCCTGCTTTCAGAAACAATACCTGACGTTCCCGAATGACAACTGCCACTATCAGAATACGCCTATACCGTGCGGAAGATCAGCCGTGGTTCGAGCAGTTGAACCGGGAGTGGATTGAGCAACATTTTGTTATGGAACCAGTCGATACGGCAGTGCTTACGGATCCGGACACTCACATTATCAAACCGGGAGGCTGCATTCTGATGGCAGAAATCGAAGGCAAAATAGCAGGAACGGTCGCGCTCAGGCGCGTAACGGAATGCATATATGAATTCACCAAAATGGCCGTGGCGAAAGAGTTCCGCGGTTTGAGAATCGGTTATGCCCTCGGTGAAGCCGCACTTGCCCGGGCAAAGTCGTTAAACGCGACGTCAGTGATTCTCTATTCGCACACAAGCCTTGTCCCGGCAATTTCACTTTACAGGAAGATGGGATTCAGGGAAGTCCCGCTGGACGGACCATATGAGCGAAGCGACATCAAAATGGAAATATCACTACAGGAAACGATTGCAAATGGAATTTCACCTCAGTAACGACCGATCAAATATTGCGACCGTCTTGCGCGAAGCGACTACTGTGGCCGAAGCGTACTATAACAATCAGGGTGTTTTAAAGCCATCACGCCTTGAGAACGACCTTCCGCCGGCATCCCTTCCGGACGAAGGCATTGGCGCGCAGGATGTGCTCAGACTCTTTGCAAAAAATTACGCTCCCCGGATGGCCAACAGCGCGGGCCCGCGATACTTCGGATTTGTAACGGGTGGTTCCACACCAGCTGCGGTCGCGGGAGACTGGCTTGTCAGCGTCTATGATCAGGTGATGTCGGGAAGCAGCGACTCTGTGGCCCACTCGCTGGAACGCCAGACCCTGAACTTTCTCGCGGAACTGTTTGGGCTCGAGGGTTACAACGGCACCTTTGTGACCGGCGCAACGATGTCAAACTTTGTGAGCCTTGCAACGGCCCGGCAATGGGTCGGCGAACAATATGGAAAAGACTTCGCCAGTGACGGCTTGTCCGGAGACATCCCGGTGAAAATCCTGAGCGCCAGCCCGCACTCGAGTATCCTCAAGAGTTTGAGTATGCTTGGTCTGGGCCGCAATGCGTGGGTGAGCATCGATACGTTGCCGGACAGGGAGGCGATTGACATTTCCGCGCTTCGTCGCCACCTCATGGAAATATCCGGACCGGTCATCGTAGTTGCCAACGCAGGAACGGTAAATACCGTTGACTTTGATGACCTTGAAGCGATTGCCGCGCTGAAAAAAGAATTCGGATTCTTTCTGCATGTCGACGCCGCCTTTGGTGGTTTTGCCGCGGTAGTTCCCGAGTTCGCGCATTACATGAAAGGCATCAACGCTGCGGACACGGTTACGATCGATGCACATAAATGGCTCAACGTTCCGTATGACTCGGCTATGCAATTTACGCGGCACCAATCGGTGCAAGTCAGGGTTTTTCAGAACAACGCCGCTTATCTTGGAAAGCCGGGAACGCGCCCCGACAGCATGCACCTGACGCCTGAGAATTCACGTCGTTTCCGGGCGCTGCCGGCGTGGTTCTCCCTGCTCGCATACGGACGAAAAGGTTATGAGGAGATCATTCGCCGCAACTGTCACGCTGCCGCCGAATTCGGTCG
>CBKWFZ010000423.1:0-4223 GCA_966673785.1 uncultured bacterium | reverse complement strand
AGGGTGGGGATTGGTTGAAATATCTTGAGCGGTTTTGTAGTACTGTAATGCTTTTTTATTATCCCTTATCTTGTAAAAAAGAACTCCAAGGTTGTTGTAAACATAAGGCTTATTACGACCGATCGAGTCAATATCCAACAGGGGAATCAGTTTGTAAACCCATTCAAGAGATTCGCGATACTCGCCGCGCATCGTCCTGGACGTCGCAATCAGGTCATATATATCGGCAAGGTAATCGTGCAACTTTTGTCTTTCGGCAAAGCCGACGATCGGCTCAAGTCTCTCTGCGATCTCCGATTGCCTGTTCAATCGTGTCAAGACCACGCCCTGGGCGCGGAATAACCTGGTAATACGAACGCTGTCCTTTTCATACAATAGTGCGTCTTCCATACAACGTAGCGCACTGTCCGCATCTATATCCAGTAGAGCTGCGCCGAGATTGAACAGTAGCTCTCCTTTGTGCGCACCGGATGCAGCATCCACCACGCGCCTCAGCGAATCAACGTCCTGCGACTGCACGTGTCCGAATAAAGAGAAAAAGTAAATCAAAACTGAAATCTTCCAACGGAGCATAATTATCTGTACGAGAAGCTCAATGACTAATTTAGGAAATTTTTGATCAATCGTGTGAAGAAGCAGTGGTCGTGCGTGCAACCTGCATGTCGCTGTATAAGATACTTGAAACCGGAATCTGACCCGGTCAATTCCCAATCTCCTTTGTTATTGCACCAACCATAATTATTGAAATCGGCCACAGAGGCAAGTCGCATTTTTTTTTAAGTTGCGACAACTGATGACCTGCTTTCTCCGGTTCCGAAGAAGTCGGCCGTAAGTCTTGCCCCTATATTTGCCGGATATCTACCCCACTCCCTTGCACCCCTGCTGCCCCACTCTTGCGCCACTTAACGCCCCTTGAGAATGACACATGGGTGAGACATCGGTGTCACATCGGTGACACATGGGTGACGCAACCTTATGCCGGGCATACCCGGGGGAGACAGACTACGTTATCTCCTAAACCGGCAGGATTAGGATTTTAACCGTCATGCAGCAGGATCCTATTGGAATCATCGAATCATCCTGAAAACCGAAATGGTTCAGTGTGGCTCACAACGAGAAACAAACTCCGCCTTATTGGTGGCCGGGTGCTATAACCGAAGTTGTCAGGTTGACCAATCTCCCCGGATCCGCTATATTGGCGACACTTTCGATGGTACAGCAATTGAAAATTTTCGCATTTTATTTTGCAGCCTTCATGCTGCTTTCGCTGCTATGGTCCGGTACGGATGGTATAGCGGGAAATCTTTTTGTGGCCGGCGTGTCGGGCCTGGCACTCGCGTGGATCTGGCCGCGCGCAGTACGCTGGCTGCAACTCGCCATTGAAAAGTCGCTGCGCAGGTAGCCTCACCCATACATCTCCTGTTCCCTCTATTAAACAATTAGGCGGCAGTCCCCCCGCACCCTCACTTTTCAGGGTTGATCCGTTGCGTCAAAGTCGCGTACTTCGGCTCGTAACCAACCCCACTACCTTTAACCATAACCACCATGGACAACCCGTCACCCGTTGTCAGCCATACGCGCGCGTTGTACGATGCGCAGCATCCTGTCCGTTGCAGCGACACCGCCGAAGATCCCGCCACCCGTAACACAGCCTTCCGGCAGTCCGGCTAACGGATACCCGATCCGCGGCACGGCACATTAACGCATCCGCGGCAACCCGTCCGCACACACGACCCCGTCACTCACCTAACCCTTTATCGTATGGATACCGAAATCATCGCGTTCATCCTCGGCGTAAGCCTCGCGAGCGAAAGGCTTATCGAACTGCTCAAGACGCTCTTCCCCGGACTGGCCTACCAACATTCGCTCACGGACGAAAACACGGAAAACATATTCTCGGAAAAGTCGCGGCGGATAGCCATCCAGCTCGTGTCGGTGCTGTGCGGCTACGTCACCGCGGCCATCCTCGCCGACACGTGGACCGGCAACTACACGTTCGACAACGGCACGAAGATCAACGTGTTCGTGCTGGGTGTGCTAGCCAGTGGCGGCTCCGTATTCTGGACCCAGATCCTCGGCTACTCCAAGGCCCTGAAGGACCTCAAGAAGCTGGAGGCACGCAGCGAAGGCGGCCAGGAAGTGCGCGCCAGCAACATCCGCCTCGCGCGCACTGGCAAATACCAGAGCCGGCTGAAGGAACTGCAGCTTGAAACCCCACCGGCATTCACCGATTAACCGCCACGCACAACGTTTATGGAAGTCAGGGAAATCATCATCAGCAAGGAGGCCGGCCCGGTGATCGTCACGGTAGACGCCAGGCGCTTTCCGCAAAGTGTCGCCGGCAACGTGTGGCGCTACAACGCCGACAAATCGTTCGACCTTAAGTCGGGTATTTTCAATACCGATGTCAGGGATGTTCCGCTGGGCACACCGGAAGAACTGCATGGCAAATTCTTCTACGTGAAGGGCGTGGTCATCAGCTTCAATGACGATCCGCCGACACCGTACCTGGTCACGTTATCGGTCACGCAAGGCGAACAGACACTCCTCAGCGAAACGCCCAAGGGCTGGTCGGGACAACTCAGCGACAAGGACATCGGCATCGGTTATAAATTTCAAATCAAGGTGGTATGAAAAGATCAGTGCTCGTGATCGGATGTCTTGTTTCGCTTTCCGCGTATGGGCAGTCCGATGTAATCAACAACTCCTACTACGGTGTGCCGTCGTCGCCGGCGTTCGAGCTGCTCCCCGACAAGCCGTCGGAGGTCACGCATATCATCACGCCCAAAGATTTCACCACGTTCGCGCCTATTGTCGTGGACGGAAGCTCGCTGAAGGCCAACGTGGGCTTCGATGTGCGGCCCGGCGCCTACCTGGTGGGCTCGCTCGCGGATTATCGCAAAAGTAAAGGGAAGCAGATCCTGTGGCGTTCCGTGCTGAGTGGCGGCACTGCGGCGATCAAGGATTCCGAAGACCAATACGTCGCGTTCGGATTGCGTATCCCGCTCATCGACAAGGGCGACCCGCGTGCCGATGAAGCGTACACGAAGAGCCTCGAAAAGGCGGTAACGGACGATGACACACCCCCCGACTTCGACGACGATGATGTGACGCAGATCAATCCCAACGTCGCCAAAAATCTGGAGAAGCTCAGGGAGGATTTCATTGAAAACAACTGGAACAAATTCCGGCTTGATGTCGGACTTGGCAACCTGTTCTTGTTGCAGAGCGCGCGATTAAAGCAAGACAGCGTCGGCCAGGACCGTTTCGGAATATGGACGGCGATGAGTCAGCCGCTGGGGCGCAAGGGGCAGCTCATGATCAGCGGCAAGAACGCGTGGATCAAGTCCAAAGCCGACACGCTGGAAACCTCACGTGCCTCCGCCGGTGCGCGCGTGCGTTTCCTGTTCAATACGTTCGCGCTGTCGGTGGAGTATGCGAAGATCTGGAGTACATACAAGAACGAGGAGTCGCTGAATGAAAACTGGAATCATTTCGCGGCGCTGGTTGAGATCCCGGTCCCGAAGCTAAATGGTGTTATCGGTCTTGTCTACGGCGGTGACAGCTCGCGACGGGGTGATGAGGACGCCAAGTTTGAATTCCGGTATTCGTTTTATGCGGATAAGCTGATCAAGAAGGAATGATACGTGCATCGCGTGACGGAATCGTTTCGTGACGAGTGTACTTCCACGGTCAGCGCGTCAAAATACACCAACGCCTGCCTTCGTAAAAACTCCGGCAGGCAGGCAGAGACGGAGAGTCGCGCAGTTTCGCAGGGAATGCAATTGCACCTTTCTTTGCGCCTGCCTCGCGTCTTACCGTCCTTGCGGTAAAAGAGCACGCATAAACAGTAGCAGCGAATAATCACGTTTCAGCAAAACATCCAGAAGCCAGCTGCCAGCTACCAGCTGCTATTCCTTATACCGATAAGCTGATCAAGAAGGAATGATACGTGCATCGCGTGACGGAATCGTTTCGTGACGAGTGTACTTCCACGGGCAACGGGAAACTACACCAACGCAGAGACACAGCGACGCGGAGGAACGCAGGGAATGCAATTGCACCTTTCTATGCGCCTGCCTCGCGTCTTCCCGTCCTTGCGGTGAAAGGGTTTGCATAGACAGGAGCAGCGAATAATCCAGGTTCAGCAAAACAGCCAGAAACCAGTTGCCAGCTACCAGCTGCTATTCCTTATACCGATAAGCTGATCAAGAAGGAATGAT
>CBKWFZ010000422.1:0-4235 GCA_966673785.1 uncultured bacterium | reverse complement strand
CGATGAGATCAGACCGAACCTGCGCAAGGAGGGTTACTCATATGAAACGGTAGAGAGCCGTAAGGAGGGACTTGGACGCGGTTTCGGTTCGGTGTACCGGTTTTTCGCGCTTCTTGCTTTCATTGCATTAATACTCGGGTGTATCGGTGTCGCCAGCGCGGTGCATCTTTATGCGCGGGAAAAGCGGGCTGAGGTAGCTGTGTTGCGTTGTGTTGGTTCCACGGGATGGCAGGCATTCAGTATATTTTTTATTCAGATTTTTCTGCTTGGAATCCTCGCCAGTGTGGCGGGAGCGCTGATCGGAGTCGGGATACAACAAATGCTGCCGACACTCCTCAAGGACCTGATCCCTTTTGATCTGACGCTGACCTTCAGCTGGAATTCTTTTCTGATGGGGATACTGCTGGGTACCGTTGTGTCGGTACTTTTTTCCGTGCTGCCGCTGGTGTCGGTACGGTTTGTGCCGCCATTGACAGTGCTGCGTTCGGAAGCCACACCGATACGACGGTTTTCCATGACAACGGTTGTTGTCATTGTTCTGATCGTTTTGTTTCCGGTTGTGTTTACGGCGATACAGACCCAAAGCTGGATAACGGGAGGGCTATTCTTTCTAGGACTCGCTGTCGCGCTGGCAAGCCTCGCCGGCATTGCGATGTTGCTGCTGTTCCTTGTGAGGCGTTTTTTCCCTTCGGGCGCCGGTTTCGTGCTGCGTCACTCATTATCGAACCTGTACCGTCCGAATAATCAAACACGTGTTCTGCTTGTCACCATAGGCCTGGGCGCATTTATCATTTCGACGCTTAACATCGTTGAACAGAGCATGTTGAGTCAGGTGGAGTTTGCAGGGCAGGAAAACCAAAGCAATACCATCATGTTCGATATCCAGCCGCATCAGCGCGAGGGAGTCGTCGGACTTATAAAGGAAAAAGGATTGACGGTAAACCAGGTTGTACCGATTGTTACCTGCAGAATCAGCGAGGTGAAAGGAAAGTCGGTCGCGGAACTTCAGCGCGACACGACCGATGACATTCCCAACTGGGCGCTTACCCGTGAATACCGGGTAACGTACCGCGACAGCCTGCATCATTCGGAGAAACTCGTCAAAGGAGAGTTGCACGAACTTCGTTCCGGCAGCGATTCCGTGTGGGTGACCATCTCCCAGGGGATGGAAGAAAACCTTGAGGTATCCGTAGGTGACTCCCTCGTTTTCGACGTACAGGGAGTTCCGATCGCTGCTCACATCAGCGGGATCAGGGAAGTGGAATGGCCGAAGGATCCGCCTAATTTCATCTTCGTGTTTCCTCCCGGTGTTCTGGAACAGGCTCCGCAGACATTTGTAACCGCTACGCGGATCGACGATGCGACCGCTCCCGCTTTCCAGCACGCGTTGGTTCAGCAGTATCCAAATGTGTCACTGATCGATCTGCGACTCATACTCGATACCGTAAACGAACTTTTTGATAAGCTCGGACTCGTCGTGAGGTTTCTTGCGCTTTTCTGCCTGATCACGGGACTTGTGGTACTCGCGGGGGCCGTTGCTAATAGCCGGTTCGTGCGCATGAAAGAGAATGTGCTGTTGCGAACCATCGGCGCGCGGACAAGACAAATCACGTTCATTACCCTGATCGAGTACGCCTGGCTGGGTTTGTTCTCGGCGATGACGGGGATGTTGCTATCACTCGTTTCGGGCTACCTGCTCACGCGCTTTTTTTTCGAGATGGAGTTTGCATTCGACTGGCCGGAATTGCTGCTTATCGGAACCGGGGTTATTCTGTTGACAGTTTTGATTGGCTGGTGGAATTCGCGGCAGGTGATCAATACTCCTCCATTGCAGGTTCTTCGCAAAGAAAGTTGATTTGTTTCTTTATATTGCGTTTTCAGAGCCATCTATTCAGCTATACGAATTAGAAACTGTGACGTTATGAGACCGTACGTTTTGCTGTTGCTGTGGCTTTTTATCTCAGCTGCCGTATTCGCGGGACCGCCTTCAGAACCGAATTTTATTGAAAATAAAAATCAATGGCCGAAACACATCCGGTTTGGTGCAGACCTGCGTTCAGGCCGGGTTCTTTTTGCATCCGACCGCATTTACTTTTCGTTCTGGGAGACGGTTCGAAAGTCTGAAGGGAAAGACGGCTCCGGTGTAATTCCCCATGGAAACATGCATGCTGAAGGTGGCGCAACGACGGTAACACGGAACGGTCATACGTATATCGTTCGTTTTCTGGATGCGAATCCGCACGCACAGGTTTCTGGTCTGGATGCCCGCCCGACGCGTTACAATTATCTATCGGGTAGTGACCTCTCAAAATGGGCTACAAACGCCTCATCGTATGAGACGTTATACTATGACGACGTGTACTGTGATATCGACATGCGATATTATTCGGACAAGGGAAGAATGAAGTACGAATGGATCGTCGCGCCCCAGGTTAACCCTGATGCTATCCGCATGACATACGAGGGGCTCACGCGTTTCTACATAGACAACGAGAATCTGCACCTTGAAACGTCGGTCAACGAGATATGGGAGATGAAACCATACGCATATCAGATCGTCAACGGAAACAAGGTTGAGGTCAGGTGCCGGTATGTCCTTGAGGGTAACACGGTGACATACGCGTTTCCTGACGGTTACGATGAATGCCTACCGCTGATTATCGATCCCATACTGATTTTTTCTGCATATTCCGGTTCCACACTTGATAACTGGGGCAACACCGCGACGTACGATGATCGTGGTAATGTTTATTCCGGCGGAATTGTAGAGGGAGCTATCGGCGTGACTGGTTATCCGATTACAACAGGAGCGTTTCAGACTGAATACGGTGGTGGAAGCTGGGATGTTGGAATACTTAAATATGATTCTTCCGGCGCGCAGTTGCTCTATTGCACGTACCTCGGAGGTTCGGGGACGGAAACGCCGCAAAGTCTGGTGGTGAATGCCGACGGGGAGTTGTTGATTCTCGGTGCCACGAGTTCGCCTGATTTTCCGGTGACGAATGGAACGCAGTTTCAGGGTGGGGCGACCATCGATCCGCTCGGGGCGGTCCCGTATACGGGCGGCACGGATATCTTCGTGGCAAAGCTCAGTGCCAGCGGCGATGCGTTGCTCGGGGCAACGTACCTTGGCGGGACATCGAATGACGGTGTTAATTTTGTTTCCGGGTCCATGCTCTCCTTTACAAAAGTGGAGAGCGTTCTTGCAAGAAATTACGGCGACCAGCTTCGCGGCGATGTGCTCACCGACACCGATGGATTCGTTTATATCGCATCCTCTACACGCTCAGCGGATTTTCCAAGGCCGGGTTTTACTTCATTAAACGCGTATTCCGGGGGAACACATGATGCAGTGCTCGTTAAACTTAGTCCCGACCTCAATGACATCGAATGGAGCCGCTTCATTGGCGGCACCCAGACTGACGCAGCTTATTCGGTGAAGCTTGATTCAGAGAACAACATCTTCATCGCCGGTGGTTCGAACAGCACGGCGATAGCGGGAGTAAACGGCTTTAAAAGTGTCAACACCGGTAATATTGACGGCTGGGTGATGTCGTTCACGAATGACGGCGCAAACCTCTCCGGAACGTTTTTGGGAACGACGCAGTATGACCAGGCATACTTCATCGATCTCAACTCGGATGATGAAGTATTTGTTTTCGGGCAGACGCTTGGAATTTATGTGAGCGGCTCTTCCGGAAGGCAGTTCGTTCACAAGCTTGATCATAGCCTTACGGTATCGCATTGGGCAAGGGTGATCGGTCCGGGCACCATTTCGCCAACAGCCTTTCTTGTCAGCGATTGTGGCTACATCTATTTGAGCGGATGGGGCGGCGCCGTTAACGCGACAAGTGTCAGTACGAACGCGGGCATACTCACCCGAAACTATATTGGCGGAAGTACATTTGGTCTGCCGGTTACCCCGGATGCGTATCAGAAGAATACCAGCGGGAACGATTTCTATCTGCTGGTGCTCTCGGAGGATGGAAGCGAAAACCTTTATGCTACGTTTTTGGGTGGCAGTCAGTCGGCGACCCATGTTGACGGAGGTACAAGCCGCTTTGACAAAAAAGGAATCGTTTATCACGCCGTATGTGCGGGCTGCGGCGGCTTTTCGGATTTTCCGGCGATCAACGTTTCCACACGCCACAAGACTAACCGCAGCTCCAATTGCAACAACGCCGTTTTTAAGTTTGATCTCTCCCTGTTGAAAGCGCGGCTACAGACCAATTCGG
>CBKWFZ010000421.1:0-4235 GCA_966673785.1 uncultured bacterium | reverse complement strand
ACCAAAAAATGCGACTTGCCTAATATCCGTTAGGTGTTTTCGTTTAACTTTGAACCCGTGGAATTTGAATCATTTCTGCAGTCAAAAAAAATATCTTCGGATGCTTTCAAAGCCGCTGAGAAGGCGTTATGGGACAGTTGGAAGCAGGATTTTGAGCAGATGAGCCCCGCGAGCTTTACATCACGGATGTTGTTCCTGATCAATCCCATCCGAAGAAAGTATCCGGCCCCAAATACACCCGAAGTGCAGGCATCGGATGCCATGCAGACCACCGGTATCGCGGCTGCTGCTCAATCGCCGGAACCACAAAAGCCACAGGCTCAGAGTCCGAAGAAGCCCGTAGTGGCACGACCGGTGATGAAACCCAAACCAAAAACATCGTAAAAGAAATGTACGAAAAGTTCAAAGGTCGCCTGGAGCAGGAGTTGCAAGCCATCCGCGAGGCGGGCCTCTTCAAAAAAGAGCGGATCATCACCACTCCGCAGGGTGCCGAAATCGCTACGACCGACAGAAAGTCGGTGATAAATTTTTGCGCCAACAATTACCTTGGTTTGTCATCGCATCCGAGAGTTGTGGAAGCCGCGAAACGTGCGATCGACTCGCATGGTTACGGAATGTCATCCGTGCGTTTCATCTGCGGCACTCAGGATATCCATAAAACTTTGGAGGAACGTATTTCCCGGTTTCTCCACACCGATGATACCATTTTATATGCGGCTGCCTTCGATGCGAACGGTGGTGTTTTCGAACCACTGCTCGGGGCCGAGGATGCCATTGTTTCCGATGAGCTAAATCATGCTTCGATTATCGATGGTATCCGTCTTTGCAAAGCAATGCGCTATCGCTATAAAAATAACGACATGGAAGACCTGCTGCGTCAGCTTGAAGAAGCGAAGAAAGCGGGAGCACGGCAAATCATGATCGTTACCGACGGCGCGTTCTCCATGGATGGTACGATCGCACAACTCGATAAGATCTGTGACCTCGCTGAACGATTCGATGCGCTCGTAATGACCGACGAAAGTCACAGCACCGGCTTTCTCGGAAAGACGGGACGTGGTGTCCCTGAGTTGTGCGGAGTGATGGACCGTGTCGACATCATAACGGGTACGCTGGGCAAAGCGCTCGGGGGCGCATCGGGAGGATTCACGTCGGGGCGGAAGGAGATTATCGAACTGCTGCGACAACGATCACGTCCATATCTTTTCTCAAATACACTCGCCCCCGCGATAGTCGGCGCCTCCATCGAAGTCTTTGACATGCTGTCGCAAACCACAGAATTGCGTGATCGCCTTGAATCCAACACACGATATTTCCGCGATGCCATGACGTCAGCCGGGTTCGACATTAAAGAAGGTCAGCATCCGATTGTGCCGATCATGCTTTACGACGCACCACTGGCTCAGACCTTCGCTGAAAAACTCCTCGAAAAAGGTATTTACGTGATAGGATTCTTCTACCCGGTTGTACCAAAAGGGAAAGCGCGGATACGGGTGCAGATTTCAGCTGCACATACGCGCGAACACCTCGACAAGGCCATTGCCGCTTTCATCGAAGTCGGCAGAGAACTGGGAGTGCTCAAAAACTAGATTAGTTTGTTACGGACGTCTGTTGAGCGCCGCAAGAAGTGACCTACGCGTTGACGGAGATCACCAACGCTGAAAAAATAGAAGCTTGTCCTTCTGCCGCGAAATCGAACCTTGTACAGGTTTAATAATGGAACCTGCGAAATCGACTTCACTTCTTCCCAACCGAAGCGAATATTGGTATTGTCATCAATGACAACAAGCTTGTTTTCACCGATCCGCACACGTTTGATCCGCTCACTGACGGCAAGAAACACAAACACCAGTGCGAATCCGGCGAACTCAAGCGTTGAGACGGCAATCAGATTGAAGAATTCAAGGCCATAGTAGATAAAAAGCACACAACCGGCGACCCAGAAGAGCACGGCAACCAGGAGGAAGAAATACTTGGCAAGATAAAATTTGACCGGACTGGCTTCGACCATTATGATAATTGTTTGTAGCCTTCTAAATCAACGAACTTTATGCTGCAAAGTTACAAGCTTTTATGGCTTGATAACCACCGGGAAGTCCTGCCCGCGGCTGAACGTGTAGGGATACTGAGGCTTGCCCTTTAGTTTCCGCGTCATTTCGGGTACCTGATCATCTATGAATGACTTCAGCTCATAAATGGTAACCTTACCATCGCGGGGAGCTCCATCCGCCTCGCCGCTAAGCGCCTGGATCAAAACGTAGGTGAACAATCCGTGGCCAAGTTCGGAAAATTCTGCCGCAAATTGCTCACTCCCTGCCGACGCCAGAACGTGAATTCCTGTACTTCTCGACAGTTGCGCTATGGCTTTCTCCTCATTGGCGCCGCGAACCGCGAGCAGCTCAACGGATCCTCCGGATTGACACGCATCCATGATGATCAGTTGCTTCAGCGCCTTAATATTTTTCAGCTTTTCCTGTAACACCACCGCTTCTATCGCTTCCTTCTTCAATCCAGCGGCATCGTACAGTCTCAGGTTCTCCGTTGGTATGAAATAGAACTTGTTATCCACCATACTACCGTGACCTGCATAATACAATACGAAAACGTCCTCCGGGCGGACCTGATTGCTTAACGCTTCCATTTTCCCAAGAATCTTTTCGCGCGTCGCGTCTGTGTCGTACAGCGTATGCACAAAGACCTCTCTGAACAACGGCCCTGCAAATTTCTGCATCACGTCACTAAAGGAAGCGGCGTCTGGCCTCGCATAATTCAGATTCAGTTTCTGATTCCTGTATTCGTTAATTCCAACGGCCAGAATGTGACAATTACTGTGCCGGACTCCGGATTCGGTGAAGACTTCGACAGACACGGGGTCCGACTCGACGCGCTCTTTGTTGACCGCCACTGCCGTAAACGTATTTGTACCGCCAATCAGCTCAACGATCATTTTAAATGTCGATTGCTCACCTTTTCCGGAAGGATATTTGATCTCGTGTCCGGGTATTGGAAGACTCTTCCCATTGTGGAGCAGCGTAAGACCGGAAACCCCTGATCCCGAATCGATCATCCTGACAAGAATTTCAGATTTCGTTTCATCCATCGGAACCGCGGCAATCTTTACTGTTGGCGGCGGAGAGTTCCTGAGCTTCCCATGAACACCTTTGAGATCGTCGCCGCCCCGGCTCTGGAATATTTTCGGCAGGAGGTCGGGACGGAAAAATTCATTGAAGAACTGATCAACGGCGTAGGTGCTCGACCCGCTGACGAAATGTATGTACTGCCTTGCTCCATCGGTACCGTTGAAGTAACCATCGCGGTTTTTTACAAGCCAGTCTTTGTCACCGAGGTGTATGTGTTCAAAAAATTCCTTTCCCGAAGCGAGATCCCAGAACTTGGTAACCCCGTCGACGCTATGAGAGATCAGCATGCGGTTGTCGGGGCTAAACACCAGCGAAGTGATTTCGGCATTGTGACCTTCGAGTGCTCTGATCTGCCGGAAGGTCCCGCTGTCCCACACCTTTATCGTCCTGTCAGCACCCGCGGAATAAATGAACTTCTCATCCGGACTAAAAATCGCGATATGCACGGGAACGTTCGAATGAACGAGCTTACGGGTCATCAACCCCGTTCCGATGTCCCACAATCTGACGCTACCATCCCAACTCGCTGTAAGCAGCGTTTTTTGGTCAGCCGCAAACCCTACCGCCGAAACGACATCGGTGTGTCCAACAAAATTTCTCACCACGGTACGGGTATCGTTTTCCCACATCTGCAATGAGTTGTCAAGCCGCCCTGTTATCGTATAGAGATCCGACGGATGAAGAGCAAGACAATACGCGGAAGCATTTTCAAGGTTGAAATAACTCAGCGTTTTACCGGAACCCAGGTCATGAATTTTCATTGTACCGTCCCAGCTCGAAGACACCACCTTGCTTTCGTCACTGCTGAATTGAATATCGAAAACCGGTTCTCGAAAGCCCTGAATGACGCGAAGAGAATCACCGGTTTTGGTATCCCACAAGATAATTTTCCCCTCTCCGCCACCTGTGACAAGCCGGCTTCCGTCGCGTGAAAGATCATAAGCCAGCACCGCCTTTTTATGTCCCGAATATTCCATAACGGATCGCCCTGTGGCCATATCCCATTGCCTGATACGCGTACCAAATTTTCCTTTGATCAGTGACTTGCCGTCGCGCGCGATCAATATCTTGTTCTTCAGTCGGACATACTTTGCG
>CBKWFZ010000420.1:0-4240 GCA_966673785.1 uncultured bacterium | reverse complement strand
CATATAAAATGATTAATGCGTTTGTTTTGGTTATCATAATTATGAGGACTGATAATGGGAGGACCGGGTACTTTTTCCGATAAGACACAATTAGCCCAATCTGTACATTACGAAAATAAATTTCCAGCAAAAAAAATTAATAGTCCAACGGGAACGCGAAATTATTTTTTGGGCAAAAAAAGAAGCCGGACATTTCTGCCCGACTTCAAACTACAACCAGACGCCCTAAAGTTATTGACCGTTCGCGGTAGCGTAGACGGGAACGGACTTGACGGTCTTGATGATGCGTGCGGCAACTTTGTAGGGGTCGGCTGAGGAGTTTGGTCTCCTGTCTTCAAGCCAGCCCTTCCAGTTGTTTTCAACCGTGGCGATCGGTATGCGGATTGACGCACCGCGGTCGGAAATTCCGTATGAGAATTTGTCGATCGACTGCGTTTCATGCTTACCGGTCAGGCGCAGGTGGTTGTCGGCACCATATACTGCAATGTGTTCTTTTACATAAGGAGCGAAGGCCTGGCATACGGTATCGTAAACGTCCTTCGAGCCGGCTGTGCGCAGCAGGCTGTTCGAGAAGTTTGCGTGCATACCGGATCCGTTCCAATCCGTGTTTCCAAGCGGTTTGCAATGCCAGTTGATCGCGACGCCGTATTTTTCAGCGGTTCTTTCGAGGAGGTAGCGGGCTACCCAAACCTGATCACCGGCGGCTTTCGCACCCTTCGCGAAAATCTGGAATTCCCACTGGCCGGTAGCGACCTCCGAGTTAATGCCTTCGACGTTGATTCCTGCTTCGATACAATAGTCGAGGTGCTCTTCCACGATGTGACGACCGAAGGCGTTTTTGGCGCCTACGGAACAATAGTAGGGACCTTGAGGGGCGGGGTAGCCGTTCTCCGGAAATCCAAGCGGTTTGTTGATTTCAGGGTTCCACAGAAAGTATTCCTGCTCAAAGCCGAACCAGAAGTCGTTGTCGTCATCGTCGATAGTAGCCCTTCCGTTGGACGGGTGGGGGGTACCATCGGGGCTGAGAACTTCGCACATCACAAGGTAGCCGTCCTTTCTGGCCGGATCCTTGAATATGGCAACAGGTTGCAGAAGACAATCGGAGGATCCGCCGGGAGCTTGTTCCGTAGAGCTTCCATCGAAGCACCATTCAGGACAGCTTTCCAGCTTACCGTCGAAGTCTTTTACAATTTTGGTCTTGCTTCTCAGACTTTGAGTGGGGACGTATCCGTCCAGCCAGATGTACTCGAGTTTTGATTTTGACATAAGGTTATAGTTGTTTAGTTGGTAGTTTCAGTTATCAGAAGGCGTAAACCGCTGCAAGCGTGAACGACGAAAGGCTCTTTTGGAATTCGGCGTTCTTGTCGACAAACGAATCTTCGGACGTCATATCCATTCTCACTTCCGGGATGATTGTCAATCCGCCTACTTTGTAGTTTGCAGACAGCGTCAGTGCTGTTACACTTCCGTCTCCTTCTTCGTCAAGGCCTATGATGTCCAGGTGTCCTTTCTTGATCATGAACTGCTCCAGTCGAAGACCGAGCGCGAAGCTTTCAGAGAAAGTGATCTTGGGGTACAGCGCCACGCCGAAGAAAGAAGTAGCATCGCCGTCGCTGTCTTCGATATCACCTTCGGCGGTGAATGATTCGCCGGCAGCCACAGTTTGATAGGAAGTGTTAAGACCGATGTAGAACTTCTCTCCGATATTGTAACCGGTGGTCAGGTCGGCCTGGAACAGGCTTCCGGCTGAATAGGTCATTTCCCCGGCGAAATCTTCTTTAACGAGTTTTCCGTCCTGGTCCCCGTAGAGAACATTGAACCAGATACCACCTGCATCGCTTGAATGTCCGATCTGACCACCAAGCGTGTAGGTGTTTACGGGGTTGAATTCGAGGATGTCAGTAGGGTTCATCACGGCAAGTTTAGCCACCATTCCGCCGCCAAGGTCGAAATCGGCGCGAAGACCTGTGTGGTTGAAGGGACCGTATGAGAAGAGGTATGATGTGGAGTAGTGGAAGTTAACCGCAGGAGAAATGACTTCGTAACCGAGGAACGTGTTGAACTGTCCGAGGTTAAGCTTCACTTTTTCACTCAGATTATAGTAAACAAACAATTGGTTGATGATACCGCCTTCGACGTTGAAAAGGGCATCGCGTCCGCGGGGACCGAAAACGAGATCGCCCACGAAGCCAACTTTTTCTCCTTCATAGGAGGCGATGAGGTTGACCATGCCGAGTCCGAATCCCTTCAGGTTGGAGAATGATGTTGCCGGGGCGTAAGTCTTATAACCGAATCCGGTTCTGAAATAGGTATCGACAGATCCGGAGAGGGAGAATGTTGGTGCTTCTTCTTCGTCTTCTGCGGGCTCGGAAGCAACGGCCGCGGTAGGTGTGTTCGTGTCTGCAGTTGCCAGAACCATTTCCTGGCTATATGCTGCTGAGGAGATAATAAAAGCTGAAAGAAACAGTCCGTAAAATTTTATCGTTTTCATAATTTTGGTTGTTGTTTTTAACAAATGAACTAGAGTTATCCTGGTCGGGTCTCTCACACCCGGCCGGGAGCTTTAGTGAACCTGAATCCTGGATTCCGGCTCTCATCCGGATCAACAAGCCAGGGAAGTGATCCGGAGAAAAGATGGTGTCAAGGCACCGATTCAGCTTTGCAGGTCGTATACATCTGAGTTTGTTAGGTTAGGTTAGGATTGAAGAGGCCGGCCGGGTTAGCCAGCCTCTATTTGTTTTATGCTACTTTTTCTTCGAGTGCACTGTAATCCATCGGGTAGAGGTTTTCGCCGTGCTGACTGTAGTCTGAGCCGACTTTCTTTTCTTCAGGGGATACACGCATTTTGAAGATGAGATCCGTGATCTTCAGGATGGCCATTGAACCGAGGAAGGTGTAAGCAACGACGATGACCAGCGCCTGGAGGTGAACAAGGAACAGGGTGGTATCGCCGAAGAAGAGACCGTTACCGGTTGTGTTTGCACCATTTACAGAAGTGTTGGCAAGCAAACCTGTCATCAGCATACCTACTGCGCCACCAACACCGTGGCACGGGAACACGTCAAGGGTGTCTTCAAGTGAGGTCTTGCTCTTCCAGTGTACAACCACGTTACTGATCAGCGCGGCAAACGTGCCGATGAACAAACTTGATGGAATCGTCACGAATCCTGCGGCAGGTGTGATAGCCACAAGTCCTACAACGGCACCGATACAGAATCCGAGGGCAGAAGGTTTTTTACCACGTACTGCATCGAAGAGGATCCATGCAAGTCCCGCGGCGGCCGAGGCAGTGTTGGTAGTTGCGAACGCAGATGCAGCAAGAGGACCTGCACTAAGCGCGCTTCCCGCGTTGAAACCGAACCAACCAAACCAAAGGAGTCCGGTTCCAAGCAGTACAAAGGGAATATTGGCGGGAGCGATCGGAGTTTTCACCTCGTCCTTATTTCTCAGGTAGATGGATGCTGCAAGCGCGGCAAGTCCGGCTGACATGTGAACGACAGTACCGCCCGCGAAGTCGAGAACGCCCATCTTAAAGAGGAAGCCGTCTGCGTGCCATGTCCAGTGCGCCAGCGGTGCATAGATAAGCAGTGAGAAAAGTACCAGGAAGAGGATGTATGACTTGAAACGAATGCGTTCTGCAAAAGTCCCCGTGATCAGAGCCGGAGTGATGATCGCAAACTTCAATTGGAAGAAAGCAAAAAGTACGAGGGGTATAGTTCCCCATGCCGGAGCGTCGAGAACGTTGTTGAACATGAAGTAGGTGGCAGGGTTCCCGACAAGTCCGCCGATCGAATCGCCGAAGGCAAGGCTGAAACCAACCACGATCCAGAGCACACTGATAACGCCCATGGCGATGAAGCTTTGGAGCATCGTGGAAATGATGTTCTTCATGTCAATCATTCCACCGTAAAAGAAGGCGAGGCCCGGGGTCATCAGCATAACAAGGGCAGTTGCGGCCAGCATCCAGGCAACGTCCCCTGAGTTGATGCCCTCTGTATTGATTTCAGCGGGAACGGCTGGCAGGAAGACCGCCAATATGCTGATCCCGATCAGCAGAATGAGGAAGATTAGAGATTTTTTCATGGTTTGTAGTTTGTTAAGGGTAAAATTTGAACTTCTGTACCGAATAACTGATACAATTTTCCGACAGGTAGGGTTAAAAAAGAACCACTTTGGAAAAAAAATTAACGAAATCGTTGTAGGTATGGGTCTAAATTGACCCTATCGGTATAATTTTTAT
>CBKWFZ010000419.1:0-4249 GCA_966673785.1 uncultured bacterium | reverse complement strand
GGTCACCGTAAATACGCTTCCTTTTCCGGGCGCACTTTCCACCGTTATCGTACCACCGTGAGCCTTTACAAATTCCCTTGTTATCGATAAACCAATACCACTACCCTGGTTTACCATGGTATTGGGCAGGTCATGTTGAAAGAAACGGTCGAAGATGCGGTCGATCTTGTCCGCGGGAATTCCTATTCCGTTATCGCGGACGTTGATGCGGAGTGTATTATTCTGATCCAGAGTAAGCGTGACCGCTATGGCTCCATGTTCAGGCGTGAACTTAAACGCATTCGACAACAGGTTGAACAGTATCTTTTCCAGTTTATCCTGATCAAAAATCGTTTCAAAATGTTCAATGTTCGTTTCGAAATCCAGGCGCACGTCTTTCTTCTCGGACAGATCGGAAAACGAAAACACCGTTTCGCGGATAAAGCTCACAATGTCGCCTTCGGAAGGATTGAAGCGAATCTCCTGAACCTCGAGTTTCCGAAAATCCAGCAGCTGGTTTACAAGATTCAAAAGGCGTCGCGCGTTCCTGAAAATCAGCTCAAATTGTTTGCGCTGTCCGGCGTCTTCGGTCTTGCGCAGGAGTTTTTCGACAGGTGTAAGAATCAGCGTAAGCGGCGTCCGGAATTCATGACTGACGTTAGTGAAGAACTTCATCTTCATCAGATCCAGTTCATGCATTCGCTGTGCCTCCTGTCTTTCCTGTTCGATAGCGAATTTCATTCTCTCGCGCTGCTGAATCAGTCTCCGGGTAAAGAACAACGCCGCGAGTATCAAGAGCACGTAGGCTGCCATTGCCCACCTGGTTCTCCAGAAGGGTGGCAACACCGTGATCTGCAATTTCAGCATCTCGCCGCTCCAGATTCCTTCATGATTCGACGCCCGAACCATGAACGTGTATGTGCCGGGATCAAGATTTGTGTACGTCACCTTGCGCTGATTTGACGTTGTAGAAATCCAGTTCCGGTCGAACCCTTCAAGCTTGTACTGGTAGACTGTTTTCTCCGGATGGAAAAAACTCAACGCCGCGAATTCCAGAGAAAACACGTTTGCCTGATGCTTTAACGTTATTCCTTCGGTTAGCGAAACTGATTTATCCAGCACGACCTTGCCATTTAACGCTTCGCCTATCTGAACGGTCCGGTTAAGAACCTGAAGGTCGGTCAGGATGATCGGCGCCGTTTGCTGACTCACGTCAATATCATCGGGATGAAAAATGTTGAATCCGTTCGGACCACCGAAGACAAGTTCCCCCTTCCATGTCTTTATGCCCGCGTTTTCATTGAACTGCTTTCCCTGCAGACCATCGAATTCGTCGTAGTTAAGAAACACTCCACCGATTGAATCTTTCGTCGCGGTATCGATCACAAAATTTGAAATACCATTCGGGGTACTCATCCACAGATTCGACTCGGCGTCTTCAGCAAGAGTCAGAATTGAATTGTGCGGTAACCCGTCACTTCTCGTAAACGACCTGAAAGACTTTGTTTCCGGGTGAAAAATATTCAGTCCGCCGTGGGTCCCGATCCAGATCAGTCCACGACTATCCTCGATGATCGAAAGAATGCTATTATTACTAAGGCTGTTCGGATTATCCGGCTGGCTTAAGTAATGCGTAAACGTTCCTGTTTCCCGGTCGTATAACTCAATACCGTAACCGGTTCCGATCCACATATTACCCTTGCTATCCTCGCAAAAAGCAGGAACGTATGTGGCATGAATCGGAACGGTCGTATCAAGGCGAAACGATCCCTTCTTCCGCTGATCAAGACCGAACAGGTCAACGCCACGGGTAAGCGTCCCGACCCATATCACGCTGTCGGAAGCCTCGTAGATCTCCCAGATACTGTCGTCGGAAATGCTTTCCGGATCATTCGGGTCGTGGCGCAGGCGTTTGAATTTCTTTCCATCGAAAATATTCAAGCCTCCGAAATAGGTACCGATCCAGAGATTCCGGTTCCGATCGTAACAAAGACTTACGATGACGTTATTACTGAGGCTGTTCGGGTCGCCGGGGTCATGCACATACTGTTTGAAGGTATGATTGGCCCGATTATAATAGATGAGTCCACCGCCATTGGTGCCAATCCACAGATTACCTTTCTCGTCTTCGGCAAACGCGTTCACATCATCAAAAGGCAGGCTGGTGTTGTCGACGGAATTGTGCCTGAAAAGCGGGAAGCGAATAATGTTCTCGTGGTAATAGCTGATGCCGCGCTTGAAAGTCCCTGCCCAGATGATGCCGGTATCGTCGCGATAAATCGTGTTGATACTGTTTTGAACAAGACTCCGGTCGTCTTCCGGAGAATGGACAATGTAGCTCACCGACCTTCGTTTCTTATGGATGACGTTAATCCCCCCGTGATCGGTTGCTACCCACACAACGTTATTACCCGCCGGCACCACCCCACGAACGATGTCCGAGCTAAGCTGTAGAGGCGATGAAGACTTCGTCAGATGACTGATCTCTTTTGTTTTTGGATTGAAGTTAAAAATCCCCCGGTTGGTATCCGCGATGTAAATCCAGAGTTCAGAATCGTCATCGAGGATAAACCGGTAGTCCTGCAAAACGCCGTTGAACCGCTGCGCAAGAAATTCTGACCGGAATACGACCTTGCGCGATTTCCTGTCAATCTGTTCGATCACGCCATTGCGGTGAATGACCCATGCATTGCCAAGCCGGTCAATCTGCAGACTTGAAACGCGATCTGTACTTATGCTCGTTGTGTCGTCTGGAGTACTTCGAAAGGTGAAAGTCTTTTCCTTGTCTTCCTCATAAAGGTAAAGTCCCAGCGTCTGGTGCACGAACCAGTAATTGTTAAGCGAGTCCTTTACAATATCTGTCAGATTTCCATCCGGCAACCCAAGTCGATGGATCATCGGCAAGGGATCATACCGGAACGTCTCCGTTACCGGATCATAGATATCGAGACCACTCCAGGTCGATATCCACATTTTGCCATCCGGATCTTCGAACATCCGGTTGATATCATCATTGATGATGCTTCGGGGATCGCGCGGATCATTGCGAAAGACCTTCACATTATATCCGTCGAAACGATTCAGACCGGAAATTGTGCCAATCCACATGAAGCCCTGGTGGTCTTTGAAAAATGACTTCACCTGGTTGTGTGAAAGTCCGTCGTTGGCATCGATCCTCGAAAAGCGATACTTTTCCGCCTGACCGGCCACTCTGCTATTAGAAAACAGCATAAAAACGAGGCACGATATGAAGATTCTGGCAGGCATTCAGCGCAAATTTCCAGGGCTTAACCAGTAATAATACGCGCTATGAATTTAATAAAAAAGGCTGAGAGACCGGCCCACCGGAAAAAGTTTACGCCTCTGACCGGCTATTGGGCGTTAAACAAAAAAAAGCAGCCTGCGCGACTGCTTCCTTTGTAAATCTATAACGCGCGAATGAATCAGTACAAGTAGGCCACTGCCTCACAATAATCCGCATAGCTGTTGTCGTGGAGGTCCCTCACCCGATAGCTCAGGTGCAACTCGCGACCATACACATCGCCGGAGCCTTCGATTTCATAGCCGTTCGACACCTGAAGCGGGATCGTGATATGTCCATAGTCAACAAGCGCGACTACTTCTGTGTCCAATGCATAGAAGTCGTTTAAAAAGATCTCGCGTGAGTGGCGGGGATTCTTGGTAACGAAGATCTCGTACGTGATGTGTTCACGATACGTTCTGCTGTACTCTTCCACGTCATAGTATCCAACCAGCGCGTTACGTTCATCGTAGACTGGTCTTGCTTCATACTCGACACAGGATGCTAGAGTCAGAACCGCGAAGGCAAAAAGAGCGATTGTTTTCATAATCCTGGCATTTTCCAGGATATATGCAAGAAAGGGACCAAACATAAAAAACCATTAGTGTCAGTAAAAATTTCGCTCGCCCTGGTACTAATATGCATCTTCTTTCTTCACCGTTTCGCGCTTCGGGCCGCGCGGCCCCGCCTTTCGATCTCTCCGCTGAACCCTGTCCGCACATGCCACCTCCAGGCCAAAGGCAGGCTTAGGCGTCGATCTCGAAAGGCTGGAGGTCAAAAGGCAAACCTTGTCTAATGGGTTCTTACCTTCTTTCATAAATACAACGAGGCGTCGGCGAAGGAGACTTTTTTTTCATCGAATGGAAAACAGTTGCATTCCACAGCCCGGGACATATTTCTACTCCCTCATTGCATTTTCACCGGAAAGCCGGTAACGATAAAAAACCGGGAAAACCGACTGCATTGGAC
>CBKWFZ010000418.1:0-4255 GCA_966673785.1 uncultured bacterium | reverse complement strand
AGCCTCGAAGGTTGGGCCGATGCGGTAAAAGTACTACTGAAAGCATATTTCGGAGTAAGCAAGTACCTGCCGCAGTTTGACTTTTCCGACATAAGGCCAAAAGGTGCACGGCTGGTGACCGCCGGTGGAAAAGCGCCGGGGCCTGAGCCGCTGAAGATCTGCATCGCTCACGTGCAGGCGATACTCGACAGAAAAGAAGACGGCGACAAACTTTCCCCGCTGGAGTGCCATGACATCATGTGTCATCTCGCCAATGCCGTTCTCGCAGGAGGTATCAGGCGCAGTGCAATGATTGCGCTTTTTTCAGCTACCGATGAAGAAATGCTCACCTGCAAATTCGGGAACTGGTGGGAACTCAATGAACAACGTGGCCGTGCCAACAACTCCGTTGTGCTACCCAGGGACACGACAACGCGCGAGGAGTTTTTCGCTCTCTGGAAAAAGATCGAGTTCTCCGGATCGGGTGAGCCCGGCTTCTATTTCACGAATGACGTTGATTGGGGAACCAACCCTTGTTGCGAGATTGCTCTGCGGCCATTTCAGTTCTGCAACCTCTGCGAAGTTAATGTATCGGATATTGAAAGTCAGGACGAACTCAATGAACGTGCGCGCGCTGCGTCGTTTCTCGGCACCTTACAGGCAGGCTTTACCAATTTCCATTACCTGCGCGAAGTCTGGCAGGAGACCACCGAACATGATGCGCTCATCGGAGTCGGCATGACAGGTATCGCCAGCGGCCGGATCCAGCTTTTTGACTTGAAAGAAGCTGCAGATGCGGTGAAGCAAATGAACCTGGAAACTTCTTCGAAGATCGGAATTCAATTTGCGGCACGGTGTACGACGATCAAACCCAGCGGAACAACGTCATTGGTACTGGGAACGTCCAGTGGCATTCACGCATGGCATAATGACTATTATTTACGCCGCGTTCGCATTGGCAAGAACGAGGCGTTGTACGAATACCTGCGCATCAATCATCCCGAGCTTTTGGAAGATGACATGCTGAACAGCAAGCAGGCTATAATTTGTATTCCGCAGAAATCTCCGGAAGGAAGCATTTTACGCACCGAGGACGTAATGGAACTCCTCGAACGGATACGCCGGTTTAACGTGGACTGGGTCAGAAACGGATTCCGCAGGGGCAGCAATGCAAATAATGTTTCGGCTACGGTATCAATCCAGAACGGAGACTGGCAGCGGGTTGGCGAGTGGATGTGGGAAAACAAGGCCTCGTACAACGGCCTCAGCGTACTGCCCTTTGACAACGGCAGCTACAAACAGGCACCCTATGAGGATATATCTGCGGAATCCTTTGAGGCGCTCGAAAAAAGCCTCAAAGCAATTGCGCTTGAAAATGTTTACGAAACCGATGACGAAACCGACCACAAGGCGGAAGCGGCCTGTGCCGGCGGAGCGTGCGCCGTTGTCTGACCAGCGGCCGCGGTTTCCGGAATTATTTTCATGACATAAGGGATCGGTCCAGGGCGAACGAAGGCTTGAAAGAACATGGGTTTTCAATGACACGAGTCTCCGTCCTTTGTGACTTTGATCATACGACCTGCCATTTTACATCACGTAACTTGGCGGCTCATTCATTGTGTTATCATTCATCGAAATCTGCATTTTAAAAAACCAGTATCAATGCTTTTGACCGGACATACATTCCATATACCCGTAATGGGTCTCGCCTTTACGATTGACTCGCCCGTAAAAGTTGCGCGATTCGGCATCGCATCTGTGGTGTCGATCACCGAAGACCGGCTCGTTGAGATGATGCGAAAGCACTACTACGGCGTCATGGGAGAATATTTCAAACCAATTTCCGCAAAAGACCCTGACCACCGGGCTAAACGCATAACCGACTACCTCAACCTGCTCAACCGTATCGTCAATGATCAGATCGAAAAACTCAAGTCCCTGCCTTTCAGAACAGGCACCGAACTTGTGAAATACTTCGAGATGCTCCCTACGGAAAGTAAACTTCGCCAGCTGTACACGCGCATGACCGAGACGCAAAATGAGACGGAAAAGGAATCGTTACAGATATTCCTGCGCAGTCAGGTGAAATCGGGAAACATCGATGTGAATATCATGACGAAACTCGACAAGCCGTTTAAAGACAGTGCCGGTAACGAAGTACCGGAAAACTCCGATGCGCTTGCTGCACTTCGCGGATATGCACTGAGCAACTTGTCAAACTCGTCGGTGGTCTTGTCCGCCGGTATGAATCCCCGCTTGTTCAATTATCTTGAAAGCTTCCGCGCATTCGACGCGACCGGATGGGGTGAATTCAAAAAACGGGTAATCATTAAGGTAAGCGATTTTCGTTCAGCGCTCGTTCAGGGTAAGATGCTCGCAAAAAAAGGAATATGGGTGAGTGAATTCCGAATCGAATCCGGCCTCAACTGCGGCGGACATGCGTTCCCCACCGATGGCTATTTGCTGGGTCCGATCCTGCAGGAATTCAAAGACAAGCGTGCAGACCTTGCAATGGAGCTGCATACAATCTATAACAATGCATGCGAGGGCAAAAAACGACCGCTTTTCGACAAGCCGCATCCGCAACGCATAACCGTACAAGGAGGTATCGGAACCGCCGATGAAGACCGCTACCTCAGATCGTTTTATCAGATGGACGCAACGGGTTGGGGAACACCGTTCCTTCTTTGCCCCGAAGCAACCACTGTCGATGAGCCGACGCTTCGGCTTCTGCAAAAAGCCGGCAAAGATGATATCGTCTTAAGTTCAAATTCTCCGCTCGGTGTCCGCTTTCATTACCTGAAGGCAACTTCGGGCGAAACGGAAAAGAAACGCCGCATCGATCAGAATCGCCCGGGCAGCGCATGCACCGAAAAACACCTGGTAAACAATACAGAATTTACAGAGGAGCCGATTTGTACCGCATCACGCAAATACCAGTCGCTCAAGCTTACACAGCTCAAGGAGCTTCAGCTTCCCGCCGACGAATACGACAGGCAGGTACGCGCGGTGCTCGAAAAAGAATGCCTGTGTGTCGGCTTGAGTAATTCGGCCAGTATGGTCTACAACACGCCGTTTGTACGACAGAACTCGGGGGTGACGATTTGTCCCGGACCAAACATCACGAATTTCTCAAAGATCGTTTCGTTGAAGCAAATGATTGATCATATCTATGGAAGGGGAAATGTACTAACCAACCCCAATCGCCCGCACATGTTCATCAATGAGCTAGCCCTTTATGTCACCCATCTTCAGGAGCTAACCGCGAATCATTCCGGAGATGCGCGCTCAGTTGCAAACTGTACAAAGTTCGCGAATAACATGCTCGCGGGAATAAACTATTACCGTGAAGAATCCGGGCTTGCGCACGACTCCGTATTCGCCGAGGCTTTGAACAATGCCGGGGAACAAATCAGGGCGCTTCTTGAGGTTGTAAGTATGCCGGGTTTGCAGGAACAACACGCTGAGAACAGGTGAGTTCAACCGGCACAGAAATGCCGCATTGTTAATCCGGGTTATCCGAGCGATACCATTCGGCGAAACTTGTCGCAGTTTCTCTCAGGCTCACCGAATGAAGAATAAGGTTTTTTCCGATTACCTTCTGTATGCGGCTTACGAAATCCAGGATCAGGTTTTCAGCGGTAGGCTGATATGGTGTAAGTATCATTCTGGTACCGGTTGTCTTTAGCGCCTCCACGCGCTTGTCTGCAGCATGAAGCACCAATGCATGATCGAACGTATCGAGCACATGTTCCTGAACGATCTTTTTTACCACACCAAAATCAACCACCATTCCATCGCCAGGCGATCCCGCCATATCAGCAACCGGACCGATGATGGTAACCGAAAGATGATACGTATGGCCATGAATGTTGACACACTTGCCATCGTAGTTCTGCAAGGCATGCGCCATTTCAAACGAAAATTCCTTTGTTACGCGCAGGTTAGGCATGGGTGATCAAGTCGGTGTTACAATATGTGCCCCTGTTCTCCCGTCTCGCGAGCGAATGCGCGACGATCAGCCCGGCGACCTGGAGAATATTTCGAAGTTCCCACCATTCCGGGTTAGACTCGTCAGGACTTCCTTCAACATGCCGGGACAATTCGATGATCATGTCGCGCACGGTATGAAGTCCCGCGTCGGTTCTGATGATGCCTGCTTCCATCGTCATCGCCTGTCGGATGTTACGCCGGTATTCAATCAGGTGCGATCCGGATAACGTTGAATTCACTTGCTTGTAAGGTGGTAGATCTGTCCGTTGTGCGACCCGGTGAA
>CBKWFZ010000417.1:0-4257 GCA_966673785.1 uncultured bacterium | reverse complement strand
GGCAGGCGCAGCAAACCAAACAGATCCAGCTTGGGATGTTTTTTCTGCCACATTTCGAACGCGACAAAAGCAACGAGGTGGCTGGCGAACACGCGGTTGATGCGGTGATACTCGGATACGATCTTCTGGCTCAGCATCCGTGTGTATTCGTCCTCGCGCTGCTTGTCGATCGTAATCCGGCCGTCGCTGATGAAATAATCACGGGGCTCGATAACGCGACCGTTGGCGTCAAGGCTGTTGCCCTCCGGATCGACATAATTGCCGAGCACGTCGAGCCCCGGCCCGATGGATACCGAAATGTTCGATCCTTTTGTGAAAAACTTGAAAAGAAACTGGATCAGCTGCCAGCTGCCGTACTTGTCCTGTTCCGGAAGGTACTTATCCTGGCCCTTCACCGAAAGATAATCATCGATGAGATCGGGCGCCTCGAGCACGAAATGATAGTTGAGCGTAACGGGCACGATGAAGATCTTTCTCACCGGCGTATCAGTGCCCTGGTTGTCCAGGTAAAGATTGCGCTGCGCCTCGATGGTCGAGCTCAGCAGCCCGAGCTTGAGCTGTTTTTCCAGGGCGCCGGAACGCGACCGCGTGCCTCCCGGAAAGAAAAGACTGTGCGCGCCTTTCTGGATCGCGAGTGTCGAATAGAGCTTGAGTGCCTCCAGGTACGGCAGGTTCTTCTTCCGCCGGTCAACCTTGTATGCGCCAAGGCTGTTCATGAAGTACGCAAAAATCTTGATATTGAAGAGGTTCAGTCCCGCGCCGTAAATGAATGCGGGTAATCCCAGGCTGTGAATTACCCATCCGATCAGGACCGAGTCGAGGTTGCTGAAATGCGTCGGTACCATGATCACGGTTCCGGTGCTGGCGAGATGCCGCAGTTGCTTCACCTTGCCGACGATCTGGATCTTGTCGCGCAGCGTGTACTCACGGCGGAAGATCGCGCCGAATTTTTTCACCCGCGCGCCGTTCAGCAGACGACCAAACCAGAACTTTACGATCTCTCGCGTGATGCGGTATGAGTTCGGCTTGAAGTTGCCCGCAATTTCGTTGGCGTACCGGTGAGCGATCCGGTACAGAATATCATCCGCTTTCCGGTCCGTTTCCTCCGGCGACTTTCCGGCAAGGGCAAGCAATTCTTCCTTGATGTTGCTCCAGAAGACCGGTTCGTCAGGCGGATCGACACGCCACCGGTTCCGCTTCATCCGTTGCTGCTCACGGTAGACCGTGGCTTCAAGTTCGTCCGTAAGTCGTTTTGTTGTGGGCCGAAGCTCCTTTACCCGCGCGATGGTCTTTTGTGCAACTTCCTCTATGAATTCCTTTCGATTCTTACTGAGCTGATATACAGGCCAATCCGGAATGCCGTCCAGGATCGGTTTATACTTCTTGTTCTTATTCTTCTTTTCAGCGACTTCCATGCGGGTTGCAAAATAATATAAAATCCATCACTGGAATCACACCGGGCTGGCGTGTGACAATTATATCTGCATTAGAAGAAGACGGTCAGACACGGGCCAGCGCCGAGAACAATGAATTGTGCATTTCCGGGAAACGACTCAGGCACTCGTCGATAAAGGTTTTGTCCACCATAGCCATTACCTCCGACTCCGAGGCCAGCTCGGAAGCGTCGATCTTGTAGGTCTGTTCATACAGTCCCTGCTCCAGCTTGATCAGATAGCGGTTGTTCCACGACAAAAGAGTGATCTTGCACTCGGGATGAGGGATCTCGCCGATGATGCGCATAGGCTTGAATTAATGCTTTGGAACCGATGTGTCAGGACTATCGCCGCTGAAGTTCCCCTGGTCTTTTAAGTTTTTCTTCGATGCCTTCCAGTTCCCTGTTCAGGTTCCGGAATACAGGACTGTTGTTCATGTTGTCGGAGATCATTTGTCCGATCAGTTTCTGGAGTTCAGCACGGCGATTTCGCAATGCACGTTCAAGTGCCCGGAGGTCTTCGTTCATTAAAGGCAGATAGTTAGGGTAAAAGGGTAGCCGCAAGATAAAAATTACACTTGGATTAAAAAGGAATTGACCTAAATTTCCCCGTAAACCAAAACGACAGAACGAAAGAAGGCGGCCCGGTTTGACAAACAAAGATGTACTTTCCCGGCAAACGGAAAGAATTTTGCCCCTCGGTAAACATTTTCCCGCCGCACGAACGTTTTATTATGCAGAACGACGTTCTTCAGGAATAAGAATTTAGAAGTTATAATATATTTACGAAAACGACATCGCCGGTGCTCAATTTCTGTAACATCTTCCACATTCTCAGGAAAGGCTCTTTTTCTCCCGTCTACAGGAAATTCACGCTGCTTCTGCTTGTGATGCTCACGGTGGTCTTCGACCTGCAGGCAACCCACCTCCGGGCCGGACAAATCACGGTGACAGCTGATCCCAATAACCCGCGCGGGTTCTGGATCACCGTGGAGGTCTGGACGAATACGAGAAATACCAGCGTGCTCTTTGGCGGTGATCAGGATGTTCTCGACTTCGGCGATACGAATTTCATGTTTGTACCTGAGACTCAGAATTTGGCCGGCAAACCCGGAAAACCACCGCTTCCGCCAGGCGTCGCCTACGCAAGCTTCACCGTTTACCATGAATACGCTGCAGGTGGCGTGTACACCATCAGCTATCGTGAGCCCAACCGGAATGAAGGCGTTCTGAACATGGATGCCTCGGTCAATACGCAGTTCTATCTTGAGACCCAGATCGTCATCGATCCGTTTTACGGCCTGAATAACTCTCCGCGTTTGGAAGTCGACCCGATCGACCGCGCCTGCCCCGGTGTCGCCTTCACGCACAATCCCGGTGCTTATGATCCTGATTCACAAGACAGTATTTCTTACGCCCTCGTCATTCCGTTCAGTAACCGCCGCACTGCGGTTTTGAATTACCGCGATCCCGATGATTCCCGTTTTTACGAACCGCTGGGCTTCCCCTTCCTCAACGAAGCAGGTACCGGTGCCCCCGACTTTAATATTAACGAGCTTACCGGGACAATCACATGGGACGCGCCCGGTGGTGTCGGTGAATACAACATCGCCTTTCACGTCATCGAATGGCGGAAAGTCAACGGTGTATGGCGTCGGCTCGGCTACGTGCGGCGTGATATGCAGATCCTCGTCGAGGACTGCGACAACGAAAGACCCGACCTTGAAATCCCGCCCGATACCTGTGTGGTTGCGGGAAGCATACTTGATGTTGACATCATCGGAACCGATCCGGACGGAGACAAAGTGAAGATCGAGGCGTTTTCCCCGATACTTGAATACCCCGCCGCGCAAGGTCCGGCATTCATCAACCCCGAACCGGCTCCGGGTGATTACCGCGACGTTCCGGCAACTACCGAATTTACCTGGGCGACCCAGTGCTCTCACGTCCGCGCTCAACCTTACGCGGTTGTGTTCAAGGTAACCGACAATCCGCCTCTTGGGCCTCAGCTTGCAACGTTCAAAACATGGTTCATAACCGTCGTCGGACCCGCTCCCGAATGGAACAATTATACGGCCGATAACGCCAAACGGCACGTGACCGTAAACTGGGATCCTTATACGTGCGCCAACGCACAGACAATGCAGGTCTGGCGAAAGGTGGACGGATCGGATTTCGAGCCGTCAAACTGCGATACCGGTATGCCTGAGCATCTCGGCTATGAACTTGTTGGCACGGTGCCTATCGGGTCGGCCGACTCGTTCACGGATACGAATAATGGCAAGGGACTCGTGCCCGGTGCACGTTATTGTTACCGCCTTGTCGCCGTGTTCCCGCAGGCTACCGCCAGTGAAAGTCTTGTTTCCCAGGATCTTTGTATCGAGCCGTTCCCGATCGTTACACCGGTGATCACGAACGTATCGGTGCAGGAAACCAGCGATACCAACGGCGAGATCGAAGTTTGCTGGATCGCCCCCGTCGACCTTCCGCCTGCAGATTACACCTACAGAATTTATCGCCACACCGGGTTTACGCGCGCTGCGGACAGCACCCTGGTTGGCGAAACGCAGAACCTATGCTTCACCGATAACGGACTCGATACGGATGGTACGGTTTACAATTACAGCGTCGCGGCTTATATAGACACCAACGATCCGCCCGTGGGAACTTCGGCGGTTGCATCTTCCGTGCGTATTGAAGCCGGCTCGCGGTTCGAGCGCATCGAACTGTCATGGAGCGCCGTAGTACCGTGGTCGAACAATATCAGCGGACTGACGCACAAGATCTACCGCGGCGATGCCGGAGCCACGAATATTGGTGACCTC
>CBKWFZ010000416.1:0-4260 GCA_966673785.1 uncultured bacterium | reverse complement strand
GGCTGCAGGACAAAACGCAGGTGCACCCTCTTCCCGAACACGACTTTGTTCACACGCGCCTGACGCATAGCCTGGAGGTTTCCAGTGTCGGCAGAAGCCTGGGTCGCAAAGCAGGTGAAGTCCTCATTCAACGTCACCAGGCGCTTGCGGCATCCTATAACCTTTTCGATTTCGGCGCCATCACGGCTGCGGCGTCTCTTGCGCACGATCTGG
Source organism: uncultured bacterium (assembly GCA_966673785.1). Taxonomy (GTDB): domain Bacteria; phylum Bacteroidota; class Bacteroidia; order Cytophagales; family Cyclobacteriaceae; genus Ohtaekwangia. The sequence goes on along the minus strand of CBKWFZ010000416.1, from coordinate 4,047 downwards.
GAAATCCTCCGTTCGGTCATGCCGGTGAAGACGCGCTCTCCGATTATTTCAGTCTTTCGGAAGTGGGTCGCGCTTTACAACCGCTTGTGTCGCCGGAACAATGGCAGGACCTCATTCAATTCGAAGGTAATGCACAGGGCTTCAGAATCATCAATAGTAACACATACGGCCTGCAGCTTACCCACGCGACACTGGGTGCATTTACTAAATACCCATGTTCGTCAAGCCTTCCCGGACGTGACAAGTCGCGAAAAAGCCAGAAGAAGTTTGGCTTCTTTCAATCGGAGAAAGACTCATTTGCCGAAACTGCGTCGCATCTCGGTCTGCTGCCGACAGGTAACGGAGCATGGTGCCGGCACCCGCTCGCACTTCTCGTTGAGGCGGCTGACGATATCTGTTATAATATCATCGACCTTGAAGACGGCTGCAGAATGGGCCTGGTAAGCTTCAATGATACGGTTGAGCTATTGGCCGGGATACTGAAAACGGACTACTCGAAGGAAAAACTCGACCGGATCCACAGCCAGAATGAGAAGGTCGGTGTACTCCGGGCGCTGGCTATCGGAAAACTGGTGACTGAATGCGCCGAAGTATTCCTCGACCGCGAGACTGATATCCTGACCGGGGAATTTGATAAAGCGCTCATGGATGAGTGTCCGTCACGCGCGGTGCTCGAACGGATTTCAGAAACCTCGTTCCGCCAAATCTACCGTTCGCGCAATGTGCTGGAAATAGAGGCCTCCGGTCATGAAGTCCTTCCAGGTATCCTTCATGAATTCGTTACCGCCGGCAAATTCATCATTACGTCTGCTGATTCACCGAAAAAAATTCCACGAAAGTATCAGAACATTGGACTGCTTTTTCCCGATGAGATCCAATACGCCCTCTCCCAATCCACAGATTTTTACGGAATGCTGCGGTTGGTGCTGGACTTCGTTTCTGGACTCACCGACAAACACGCGCTCTCACTCTTCAGAAAAATCAAAGGAATTGGCATCTAGGCGGCGAAAGCGTGGATGTTCGGACGCGACCCGCGAATGTCGTCGGCAGCGACCTGCCTGAAATGGAAATTTGATCTGGAAACACCTCAAAATTCATTAGCTTTGGCCCCCTGGAACTACACCCGCGGGCTTAATTATGTGGAATAGCGTAGCGCAAGCAATTATCCGTTTCCGGCTAGCATTCATCATTCTGATTGGCGTCATCACGATTTACATGGGTTATAAAGCAACCCAGGTCGAAATGAGCTACGAACTGGCGCGCACTGTGCCTTTGAACGACCCCGACATGGTGATGCTCACCCAATTCCGCGAACAATTCGGCGAGGATGGGAATATCATTGCGGTCGGAATGAGGGATAGCGCGATCTACAACATCAGGAATTTCGAAGCGTTCCGTGATCTCACCAAAGAAATCCGATCCATCACCGGTGTAAATGAGGTCATTTCACTGCCCGCGCTTAAGATGATACTAAAAGATACCGCGAAGACGCGTTTCTTTCTATCGCCTATCTTTCCCGACGTAATACAGTCGCAGCAGGAGCTCGATAGCCTGCTTGCCGTAGCCCGCGACCAGCGTATATATATGGATCAGCTCGTCAACACGCGCAACGGGGCAACGATGATGCTGGTGAGCATTCAAAAAGAAGTAATGAATTCATCCAGCCGCGAAGCAATGACCCAAAGTATGCTGGCGGCCGGAAAGAAATTTGAAGAAAGAACGGGTATAACGCTCCGCTACGCCGGCCTCCCTTTCATCCGTACAGTTGTCGCGAATTCCGTACGAAACGAGATGCAGATCTTTCTTTATGCCTCTGTTCTTATTACAGGCATAATCATGTTCGTGTTCTTCCGCTCTTTCCGGGCTGTGCTGTTCTCCATGATCATCATCGGGATCGTTGTGATCTGGACGCTGGGTACCCTTGCCCTTTTCGACTACAAAATCACTTTGCTCAGCGGTCTGATCCCTCCCGTAATCGTGACACTCGGGATTACCAACGCGATCTATCTCCTCAACAAATATCACCTTGAGTTTGCGCGAACCAAAGACAAGCTGAAAGCGATTAACGCGGTGGTGCAAAAAATGGGACTTGCCACCTTCCTCACCAACCTTACTGTGGCAATCGGATTTCTTACGCTTCTTGCGACAGACATTATCGTGTTGCGGGAATTCGGAATTGTTGCCGGAATTAACATCATGGTGCTATTCCTGGTGAGCCTCATCATGATCCCGAGCATTTTTTCATGGCTCCCGGTCCCTTCCGAGAAACATTTACGTCACCTGAGTTTCCCTTTGATGGGATCTTTCCTGAGATTCGTCGACCTGCTTGTTCACCGCCAGCGATCATTAATCTACATCATTTCCGCTGCAACGGCCATTCTATCGGTGATTGGAATCTGGCAGCTAAGGTCGCTCTCGTTCATGGTGGACGACGTGCCTGAAGAAAGCCAGGTCAAACGCGATCTTCACTTCTTTGAGGAGCATTTCAGTGGAATAATGCCACTGGAAGTGGTGATCGAATTCAAAACCAAAAAACGCCGCCCCGTCCTTGATGTCACGAATCTTGGTAAGGTAGAGGAGTTCGAACAGTTTCTCGATTCGCTGCCGATGGTTTCGAAACCGGTTTCCATTTTAAGTTTCGTTAAAGCGTCCAAGCAGGCCTTTTATAACAACAACCCTGACCGGTATACGCTGCCATCACGTGCGGAAGGATCGTTCATCCTTCGCTACATGCGTGGACAATCCGACAACAGCGGATTATTCAAATCGTTTGTCGACTCAACGTTCACCCGTATGCGCATTTCCAGCCAGATCGCCGACATCGGTTCGGAGCGCATGGATTCGCTTGTGCACACTGCCATTGAACCACGAATGCAGGAGATTTTCGTATCGACCGAGAAGGACTCCATCAACAGTTACGTCACCGGCACCACCAAGCTTTTTATCAAAGGCAACAACTTCCTGATCGCCAATCTCAGGGAGAGTCTTCTGCTCGCCTTCCTGCTGATCACGTTGTCGATGGCTATCCTGTTCTCCAACGTCCGCATGATCGTGATCTCGCTGATCCCCAACCTGCTTGCGTTGATGATCACCGCGGGCCTGATGGGATTCTTCGATATTCCGCTGAAGGCAAGTACGGCGCTGATCTTCAGCATCACGTTCGGTATCTCGGTAGATAATTCGATCCGTTTCCTGGCCAAATACCGTCAGGAAATCCTGTCAAATAACTTTTTCATTCCCGTAGCCGTAAGCGACAGCATTCTGGAGACCGGCAAGAGCATCATGTACACGTCAATTGTCCTGTTTGCCGGATTCATCATATTCACATTTTCGTCGTTTGGCGGGACGATCGCGCTCGGACTCCTCACCTCGGTTACCCTTGTCATCAGCATGTTCACAAACCTGATCCTGCTGCCGGCGCTTATCCTCACTTTCGATAAGCCGAAACGAGACAAAAACGACCATCAGCTGATCGACGAATTTGACTCTTCTTTCTATGGCGAAAGCGAGGACGAGGAAATCGATCTCAGCCGCATTACGATCCACAACCGTCATTCCGCAGCCGAATAGCCGGAACAGTCATGAACATGCGTTTCCGGCCCTGAAAGCGCATATTCTGTCGCATTTCTTGTTCTGGTAATTATGGTATTCCTGCTATCTTTGCGCACTTATTCAAACCATAGTTGCAGATTTTTTTCGTATGACCGGGAAGTACAGGGAACATAAAGAGCTGAGCTACGCAAAAACGGCGGAGGAGATACTCCGGTTCTGGCAGGAAAATGAAGTATTTGAAAAGTCGGTCTCCGGCAGAGAAGGCGCGCCGACGTTCACATTTTATGAAGGTCCCCCGTCAGCAAACGGCACTCCCGGCATCCACCATGTTATGGGCCGGACGGTTAAAGATATCTTCTGCAGGTTCAAAACACTTCAGGGATTTCAGGTCAAACGCAAGGGCGGCTGGGATACCCACGGCCTTCCCGTAGAACTCCAGGTCGAGAAACAGCTCGGCATTACCAAAGACGACATCGGGAAAAAGATCTCAATCGA
>CBKWFZ010000415.1:0-4263 GCA_966673785.1 uncultured bacterium | reverse complement strand
ATCCTCCTGTCCGAAGGCCGGCGCTTCGTCTCGGACCCGTCGTTCGACCCACCCGTCCCTGATGGTTTGCGGGCTCTGGTCGCGGAGGGCCGGCTCGCCTACGAACGGGTCACCGCCGGTGGTAACAGAGGTTGTCGGTGACCGGATGTTTGTGTGTGTGTGGGATCCCGGCTACGATATTCTTGCGATCAGTGCTTTCGTGTACAACGCCAGCTCGTCCTTCGCGTCTCTATGCCCGGAAACAGAATCGAGCAGACGAAATCCTTTACGAAAGTAGCTGTCAATCTTCTTTTCCGTGATCGACGGGATGTCAAGCGTGGAATAAATTTCTTTTACCGCAGTGATCTTTTCCGTTTTTCGATATCGCTTTGCCTCCAGCCAGTATTTCAGGTCTTTTTTATTTTTCCCCTTTGCGCGTTCGAGCGCTGTGATAAGCAGAAATGTTTTTTTGTTTGCGAGGATATCACCGCCGGTTTGTTTGCCAAAAACATCGGGGTCTGCGAAAGCGTCGAGCAGATCGTCCTTAAGCTGGAAACCCATGCCGACAGCTATTCCAAACTCACGTAGCGCCTTTCGATCACTTTCAGGCGCGTCGGCGAGCATAGCACCCAATTCAAGGCTGAACCCGAGCAACACGGCGGTCTTCAGCCGGATCATCCTGAGGTATTCCGCTTCGGTAACCGTGTTCTTCGTTTCAAAATCCATATCCCATTGTTGTCCTTCACACACCTCAGCAGCACAGATATTGAATACGCCAATAACCTCAGAGAACTTCGCCGGTTCCAGCGTTCGGAACATTTCGTACACTTTCACCAGCATCACGTCACCGGAAAGGATAGCCGTATTTGTGTTCCACTTCTGGTGGACGGTGGGTTTACCTCGTCTCAGGGGCGCTTTGTCCATGATATCATCATGCATCAGCGTAAAGTTATGGAACGCCTCAACTGCCACAGCATATGGCGCGATTCGGTTGACGTCGGTACGATACAGCTGGTATGCCAGAAGTGTAAGCATGGGCCTGAGTCGTTTGCCGCCCAGGCTCATGATGTAGCGAATGGGTTCATAAAGCGACTGCGGTTCTTTTCCAAATCGCTGACGACGGATTTCGTCTTCAATAGTCCGGAGGTAATTTTTTAGCACAGGGGTCGTCATTAGATGCACGCGTTGCGCATGCAATAATCAGAACTTTTCATCAACCATAAACAGGAACGGGCGGTTTTTGTTTTTGGTCAGTCACCCCATTCATCATCATCGAAAGTCTTGTCTTTGGTGCGGGAGGCAGAGGCCTTTTTCTGGTCGGCAAACACAAGGTCGATGAGGCGCTTATCGATGTCTGTCTTCTTGACGCGAACCTTGATGCGATCGCCTAACGTATACGTCTTTCTCTTCCTGTGCCCCACGACGCGATAGTTGCGTTCATCAAATTCGTAATAGTCATCGGTCAGATCGGCGAGGCGTATCATACCTTCACATTTTGTCTCGATGATCTCGACATAAATGCCCCATTCCGTCACGCCGGAGATAAGTCCCTCGTAAACCCGATCCTCTGCGTTGGCCATGAACTCGACCTGCTTGTATTTGATCGACGCTCTCTCCGCATCGGCAGCACGTTTCTCGCGTTCCGATGTATGTATGCATTGCTCCTCGTAATCGCCTTTGTTCACCGGCTTGCCGCTATCAAGGTAATGTTGAAGCAGCCGGTGCACCATCATGTCGGGATAGCGTCGAATCGGCGATGTGAAGTGTGTATAATGTTGAAACGCCAGCCCGAAATGTCCCTTGGCGTCAGTAGTGTACTTCGCCTTCGCCATGGTCCGGATCGCAAGCTGCTCAAGGATATTCTGTTCAGGCTTTCCTTCGATAGATTCCATCAGCTTGTTCAGTGAGGAACTGATCGATTGTTCGTCCACATTCATTTTATGACCAAACTGCCTGGCAAAAACGGAAAAGTCCTTTACTTTTTCAGGATCGGGAAAATCATGCGTGCGATACACAAACGTATTTTTCTCCTTTCCCTTGTTATAGTTGTACACGAACGTCGCCACCTGCTTATTGGCCAATAGCATGAACTCCTCGATGAGCTTGTGGGCGTCCTTACGGATCTTGGGCACGACCGCCAGCGGTTTTCCTTTTTCGTCGAGTTTGAACTTGACCTCCGTTGTTTCAAAGTTCACTGCGCCCTTTCGAAACCGTTCCTTTCGAAGCTTCTTCGCGATCGAATTGAGAATTCTCAATTCATCGGCGAGTTCGCCCCTTCCGTTCTCAAGGATAGTTTGAGCCTCCTCGTACGTAAACCGCACATTCGAATGAATGATCGTCCTGCCAAACCATTCGCTAATGGTCTTTCCTTTTTCGTCCATCTCAAAAACAGCCGCAAAGGTTAGTTTATCCTCATTTGGACGAAGCGAACACAACTGATTGGATAGACGTTCAGGAAGCATCGGTATCGTGCGGTCAACCAGATAGACGGAAGTAGCGCGGTCGAAAGCCTCCTGATCGAGCAGGGATTTCGGACGCACGTAATGCGTAACATCCGCAATGTGGATGCCGATCTCATAGTTTCCATTGTCGAGTATCCTGAAGGACAAGGCATCATCGAAATCTTTTGCGTCTACCGGGTCTATGGTGAATGTCGTTATTCCGCGGAAGTCGCGACGTTTCGCCACTTCTGCCGACGTGATGCCCTCATCGATCCCGTTCGCCTCGTTTTCAACACGGACATCAAACCGGAAGGGAAGGTTGAACTCCGCCATGATCGAATGGATCTCGGCTTCGTTTTCACCGGCACGGCCAAGTACCTCGATGACCCTGGCCTCCGGTTTTTTATCCTGCTCGCCCCAGGCAACGACCTCAACGATCACCTTGTCGCCGGTCCGGGCACCGAAGATGTGTTCCGGATAGACGAAAAAATCCTGGTGGATCTTCCTGTAGTCGGGGACTACGAAGGCGTAGTTCTTCGATACTTCAATTTTACCGACATAGCGCGTCCTGTTTCTTCTTATGATCTCAACGACTTCACCTTCCGGGTGATCGCCGTGGCGCGTAGGATGTACGTTGATCTTAACCGTATCGCCGTCGACGGCGCCACCGAGGTCGCGCGCCTTTATATAGACATCTGGCCGGTCTTCTCCTATCTTTACATACGCGAAACGTGAACTGACATGATCGACTATGCCGGTTATGCTTTCCTGACTTCCGGCTAGAAAATAGCCGCCTTTATCGTTCGAGCTGATGATCGCGTCGTCTTCGAGCTGATACAATACCAACGTTGCCTGCTTGATATCCTCGCGTTTCTTCAGGCCAAGCTTCTTCGAGATTTGCTTTATCGTTGCCGGCTTCCCCGGATACTCGCGAAGTATCCCGAGGATCGATTCCCTGAGTACTGTTTTCTGCGACTGCGCCCTTGAGCGTTTTGATTGTTCGCGGGCGGTTCGTTTTGTTGGTTTTTTCATTGCATGATAGTTCGTTCGTTGGGCTGAAAGGATCAGGAAACAGTAGTGACAACTAGTTCATTCTGCAGCTGTATGCACTTCATTTTTAAAAATAGTTGTGCCAAAACTACTACATCCCGCAGGCAGTAATCGCGAATCTTGATAAGTCCGTCTTCACGGTGATAAAGTGAGTTTACCTGACTGCCGTCAAAGTCGCTTTTGCTTGTAGGAATATTAAATATGGCAGCAAGAAGGTCAAGAGAAGTGTAATGCTTGTAGTCGCCAAACTTCCAGAGCTCCATTGTATCAAGATGCTGCACCTCCCACGATTTCTTTCCGCTAAGATTGAGCAAGGCCGGCAATTGAATGCAGTTGACAAGCATCCTTCTGCAAAGGTATGGAAAGTCAAACTCTTTCCCGTTGTGAGCGCAGAGTCGCGTTGCCGGATCAAGCTTTTCCAGCATGGTCTTGAAATCGGCAAGCAGCGTCTTCTCGTCGTGGCCATAATATGCCTTTGTACGCAGCACCAATTCGCCGGCTTCATTTTCTGCGAACTTGCCAACGACTATGCAAATGATACGACCGAATTCGGCATAGATCCCGGCTCTGTCATGGTAGAGCTGTTCATCTGAAACGCCGGTTTCACGTTTGAGAAAGCCCGCTTTTCTTGCCCATTGGGTCTTTAGTCTTTCATCGAGCTGTGAATAATCATAATGGTGGGCAACGGTTTCGATATCAAGGAAAACGATATCACGAATTTCGGGAGACATGATTTAATGTTTAGTGTTAAAAGTAAGGATTGTAACGGGGTAATAAAACAAGTTCTGTTCTT
>CBKWFZ010000414.1:0-4275 GCA_966673785.1 uncultured bacterium | reverse complement strand
CTGACGCTGTTTACAACGGACCCACTGGTGTTGAATGCTTCGGGTGGTGAAAAACGACGTAGTACGATCAGGCTGAAAACCTGCCGCTTCAATTCCTGCTCATCGATCCTGTTCTTGAAGGCGGTGAATATGATGTCGAGGTTATAGCTTCTTGTGCCACCTTCACTCTGCACCTGAATGCTTTTGGGAAGGTCATTTGCAACAATGTCGAAACTGATATTGGATGAAAGCATCAGCCCTTCGATTTTGACAAGAACCTGCACCGGATACTTTCTGCGGAGCTGCGGTATATTGAGTTCCTGTTCGTTCGAGGAAACAAGGTCGGTGAGTAAGGGGGAGAGACTTGCCTGCTGATTGTACGAAGCATTAATGTCAAGCACGCCCTGATACGGATCCCCGTACCATGAGATCTTGCTTCCGCGTTGAATCTCGAACTCTTTGTTGATGATGTCGTAAAGTGTGAAGTTGTACCAGCCTTCGGTGAACTCGAACGCGCCGAACATGTTGAATTCGCCTTTCGTATCCATAGCGAGGCGGAGATCTCCGTTACCACGGCCACGAATAATATCGCCGGCCTTGAGATCGAAAATTATTTCACAGTACGCATCCGGCGTAACGTCGAGGTTAAGGTCGAAGGTGATCCCTGTGGTTCTTATTTTATTGCGCCTGACCTCCTTCACGCCGGACTTGGTAGCGGTCGAATCACCGAAATTTATGAAGGTGATGAAGTCCTTTTTTTCAACCGATGATGAGCCACTGATCGGAATATAGATACGCGTATTTTTTTCGGTTCTCGCCGTTGATGAGATTCTCAGATTGGAAACCGGGCCGAAAAACTGCACCGTTCCCGACGCGTATGCCTGACCATAGAACAGCTCGTTATCGCGTATGCTCGTATTAAGTACCTGAAAATTCCTGAAATTCGACGTCATGTCGATGTTCATGCTGTTGAAGTTGTCGTGCGTAATCGTTCCGTTCAGTTGTGCTGTATTTCGAAACGCGTCGGTGAGGTTGATGTCGCGGAAGTATATCGATCGCGGCGTTAACCCGATGATGCCGGCGAATCGGTACGACGTCTTCAGGTATCCGATTGTGATTTGACCGTCGGGAATATTTCCTTCGCCTTCAATGTCGGGATGATTAAGTTTGCCCGAGATGCGGAAGTTGCCCGAAACTGACCCGAGAATGGTCGGAAAAATATCTTCCAGGAACGGTTCCAGTATTTTCAAGTCGGCTTTTCGAAGCGTGGCAGCGACATCCAGGGGGCTCGTTTTTTCAGCAGGGGTGTAGTGACCTTCGAGTTTGACCAGGTCATGATTGTCGCGGGTTACCAGCATGTCAATATTAAATCTGTGCCCCGTCGTGTCCCATCGGTTCGCTCCGGCGATATCACCGATGAGGAAATCATCGACGGTGAATCCCTGGATGGTAATGTCATTCTGTATGGTTGGATTCCTGTAAAAGTTGCTCATGTCAACTGCCGCGTCCATCGTGCCGGCGATCTTCTTAGCGGTAAGCACGTTGAAGATGGACAGATCGAGCTGATCGATTTCCAGTGTGACCACTTTGGCCGGATTATCGGAAAGTGCGCCGTTAATGCTAAGGGACTGATCGCCGGAGATCAGTGATACGTTGTTGAACCTGACGTCGTCGGGATTTAACGAGACGTAATTGCCGGGTCCGAAGTGCCACTCGCGTTCGAGCAGGCTGACCATCGACCTGTCCATCGAAATGATCGTGCTGTCTGAAAGAAAATCAACGTTTCCGGTAAGCCTGATCCGGTTCGACTGACCTTCCTGATCGGCATCGATACCAAAGTCAATATGATTTCGACTCCAGATCCCTTCAACAAGAAGATTCTGTGTGCGCAGGTTGCGTGTGACAGCCTGCGTCTCCGAATTGATCGTAGCCATGGCAAGAACAGCCGTACTGTCTGCGATCTTTGACGTCGTAAGTTCGACGTCGTTGCCGATGAACCACATTCCTTTGTAAAAAAGGGAGTCGATATGTGTATAGCAGTTGAAGATCGTCGTGTATCCGCTCGTAAATCTACCCGCTATTTTTGTTTCAGGTGTAATGCTCAGGTCGAGATTCAACAGGTGTGAAACGGGTCTAAGGTCTTTAATTCGAACGTTCACCTCCGCCTCATAGGACTGCGCGTGGTGATCTTTTTGTGCGTAATACGATGTTGTTGCCTTGCTGTCGTTCCGGATGTTGAGCCCTATCTCTTTTACGAGCACCTGGACATCCTTGATCAGGCTTGAAAAAAGGTAATTACCCGAGACCTGCGCATCGGCGACCGAGGACTGAACCGACAGCTGCCGGTTAGAACCTGTTCTGTCGGCGACGATGTCGATACTGTCCAGTCGCAACGATTTGTTCCTGTAATCGATCGCCACATGCTTGAACTCGGCGTGACCCTCGAGGGAATCAAGCGTGAGCCCTTTCACGTCCGCTGTGAACGAGGAGTGGAGGAACACGTCTTCTTTTGTAAGGCGCAATTTCTGCAGATACGCGGTATCAAGGGTCGCGCTGATCTGAATGTGGTTCTGGCCGTCGCGAAGATCCACGGAGCCGTTGGCTTCAAATTCAAGGTTGGGATCATTGATCCGGATAAAACCGTTAAACAAACCCGCTGCAAAGCGGGCGTCAGTCGAGATGTTGCTGTAGTCGTATCCCTTGATACCGATGCGTGACACTTTTCCGTTAAGCCGAAAGTCCGCAGTTTTCTGCGTCAGCCCCGAGCCGGCGATCTGACCATCCATCGCGACCTGCTGAAATGCCGTGGTATCTCCTAAAAATCTGCCCAGTGAAAACGATGACAGGCTCAGGCGTCCACTGTACTCCGAACGATTAATATCGGCCTCATTGACTTTGAAATTGATATCGGATTTGATCGTTCCGAGTCTCCCGATAAGGGTACCGTTGGCCACAAAGTCGGTAGGATAGCCCAGAAACTGGCCGTCTACATGGAGCATTCCCATTGGTTCGAGCCGCTCGATGATACCGGGATTTAACAGGAAAGAGAGGTCACGTGTGTCGAGCTGGGAATCCCTGACATTCAAAATGATAAACGTTTCATTGATCTCGGGTAATCCGTCCATATCAAGGTTTCCGCTGAGCCGCGTGTTGCCCAGGAGTACATCCATTTCAGCGACTTTAAACTTATTGATCCGACCGTCGAAGATCCCGCTGACATGAATTGGCTTGGTCAACCTGGCCGCTTCCGGGGCAAAGAGTGCCAGGTCGCGCGGATTCAGAATCGAGTTGGACAGGTTTGCGTGGATCACGACCTTGTTTACAAAATCGTTCAGATCGCGTTGACGTGCGTAATGAAAGACCACAGTATCTTTTACGATGCTCTCGCCAGCGCGGAGACTCAATCCCTCGAACTCCATTCCGCCCTGCGAAATCCGGAAGAAGGTCGACATTTCGTTTACCGGAAATCCCGTCGCAAGGTCTTTGGCGATCAGCGTGTTCAAATGAAACTCGGTGGTGTCTCCGATTATCGAAAAACCTCTGAGCTGGGCCTCGTCGACAGCAACCGAGAATTGGTTGAAGTTAAATCCCCGCAGGATCGAGTCACGATCCTGATTGATATAAGAGAACTGGCTTCGGTTCAGGAATGCTTCGCCGATGTTGATACGCGGAGGTTTACCTGTGCCAGAACCCGAATAATTCGCATTAATGCGTGCGATAAGCGTATTGATGTTGAGATCTCTTGAAGTGTCGTTTTCCTGGATCAACGTAAGGAAAACATGAGCACTGTCGACGTAAACGCCATCGATATTGACGTCGCGGGACGCAACGATCTTATGAAGTTCAAAGTTGATGAGAATCTCGTTGGCGCGAATCATCGTATTGCCTTCGGGATCATCGAGGCGGACGCCTGAGAGCTCAAGGCGGTCGAACCATAACATTTTAAAACTTTCGACTGATGCGGGGAACCCGGTAACCTCTGTCAGGTCTTTTAAATAGTAGGAAATGAGCCACTTCTGAACCGGTGGCATCTGTAGGAAAAGAAAAGCTGAGATGATCAGGAAAAGTACGGACGTAACGGTGTAGGCAAATACCTTTATGACCCGTTTTTTGATAACTTGCAAGTTCATTTGTCAAGCATGCAGCCCGTTTTACTTGCCATTGAATCATCCTGTGATGAGACGTCAGCTTCCGTAATTTCAAACGGCAAGGTACTTAATAATATTATCGCTTCACAGGCGGTTCACCAAATTTACGGTGGAGTGGTCCCCGAACTCGCCAGCCGCGCACACCAGC
>CBKWFZ010000413.1:0-4275 GCA_966673785.1 uncultured bacterium | reverse complement strand
CGTGCTGCGGGGGCGAGGCTTGACGCCATCGCCCTTTCTTTTTTGCAGCCAGGTCGGTACTATTTTTAAAACTGCCCGACCTGTATTACATTTCTGTCAAAACAATGTATAAAATATGAAGAACGTAATGTTTGCCTGCCTGGCATTGCTGGTTGTTGTATGTATTGAAGTGAACGCACAAACCCTCACGAAACTATGGGAGGTGACGGGCCTTGAGGCGCCTGAATCCGTTGTATTTGATGCGAAACAAAACATGTATTACGTGGCCAACGTTACCGGCAGTCCCATCGACAAGGACGGTAGCGGCTACATCTCGCAGATCGATCAGAACGGGAAACTCATCAAGCAGAAATGGGTCACCGGGCTTGACGCACCGAAGGGTATGGGCGTTCATAATGGCAAACTCTATGTGGCGGATATAGATAAGGTCGCGGTCATCGATATCGCGAGTGGAGCCATCGAAAAGACATATGCCGCACCCGGAGCGACGTTTCTGAATGATATAGCCGTGGCAGGAAACGGTGATGTCTTCATTTCCGATACGTTTGGCGGCAACGCCATTTATCGCCTGAGCAACGACAGGATTGAAATCTGGTTCAAGGATGAGAAGCTTGATTTCCCTAACGGACTTTTCGTGAAAGGAAATGACATCGTCGTTGCGAGCTGGGGGAAGGTCACAAATCAGGAAACATTCGAAACTGCAGTTAAGGGGAAGGTTCTGAAGGTGTCTATGAAAGATAAGAAGGTTACCGACATCACTACGCCGTTTATGAACGGTGACGGGCTCGCCGCTTACAAGAACGGTTTCATCGTCTCGGATTGGGTCGCCGGAAAAATCTATTTCGTTGACAACAAGGGCAACTACAAGGAAGTCGGATCATACAACGCCGGCACCGCCGATCTTGCCGTGGTAACATCGGGTAATTTGTTGCTTGTGCCGCAGATGTCTGAGGGCAAACTCCTTGCATTTTCTTTGAAGTGATATGCAGCGGCGCGCATTCTTTCAACGGGCTGCCGGAATAACCGGTGCGTTGTGGCTGGGGAGCAGGTTCTCATACGGGAACGAACAATCTCCGTTAGTGATGACGGTTGAAGGAGCGCGCAATGCCAGTCAGATAGGGCTAACGTTGATTCACGAACACATCCTGGTTGATTTCATCGGAGCGGATCAAATAAGTCCGACGCGCTGGAATCACGACGATGTGATCGACAAAATGCTGCCTTATCTGAAACAATTCCGGAGTGCAGGAGGCAAAACGTTTGTTGATTGCACACCGAACTACCTGGGGCGTGACGTAACGCTTCTTCAAAAGCTTGCGAGAGCGTCAGGACTTAATATTATTACGAACACCGGGTATTACGGCGGTTCAGATAACAAGTTTCTGCCGCGCCATGCATTCACCGAATCAGCCGCACAACTTGCAGCGCGCTGGGTTCGCGAGTGGGAAACCGGCATCGACGGCACGGCCATAAAGCCGGGGTTCATTAAGATCAGTGTTAATGATAGCAAACTTTCGGATATCTCGCAGAAACTGATCGAAGCAGCCGCGATCACGCATAAGGAAACCGGGCTAACAATCGCCTCTCATACCGGTCCTTTCATTCCGGCGATGGAGCAGGTCCGCATCCTCGAAGAAGCCCGTGTTTCACCATCAGCATTTATCTGGGTGCATGCGCAAAATGAAAAAGATCAGACGCTGCATGAAAGGATTGCCAAACTTGGCGCATGGGTCAGTCTTGACGGTTTGAATGACGAGAATGTTGATGATTATGCCGACATGTTGCGCTTTATGCGTCAGCGTGATTGCATTCACCGAGCACTTGTTTCACATGACGCGGGATGGTATGACCCTGCAAAAGAGGAGGGCGGCGAAGTGAGAGGTTACATGACGCTGGTGAAAAAGCTGATTCCGGCTCTGAAGAAGCGTGGCTTCGGACAACGCGATATTGATCAGCTTGTTCAGGTCAACCCCAGGGAGGCATTTACCATCAGCGTAAAGGGAATATAGAAAGTGGCGGATATGACCGCCACTTTTATTAACTTCTTATCAACAGACTACCTTCCTCCCGGAGGGCAGTGTTCTTTCAGATACTTCGTGTACAGCGTTGCCAAATGCGTGAACGTACCTTCTCCCTCAGCCATGCTATGTGAACGGTTGGGATAAGCCATGTACTGAAATTGTTTGTTGTGTTTCACAAGCTCATTAACGAGCATTTCAGCATTCTGAAAATGTACGTTGTCATCACCGGTCCCGTGGATCAGGAGGAGGTTGCCTGCGAGGTTTTTGGCGTGTGTTATCGGTGATCCTTTAACGAAGTCCTGCATGTTCTCCTGCGGAAGCCCCATATAACGTTCCTGATAAATGTTATCGTACGTGAGCAGGTTTGATACCGCAGCGATCGCGATACCCGTTTTGTAGATCTCGGGATAACGGAACATCAGGTTGAGCGTGGCTGATCCGCCGCCACTCCAGCCCCATACGGCGACGCGTTCTGGGTCGACAAATGGCCACTTCAGAATTTCTTTTGCGGCTTTGGCCTGATCGTCGATATTAATCTGCCCCACTTTCCGGTATATCGACTTTCTGAATGCGCGTCCTTTCGGAACAGGCGTTCCGCGATTGTCGACAGCGATATAAATGTAACCATCCTGCCGCATGTTGCCGGCGTAAAGAAAGTTCTGGGACGTTCCGTAAGAATCCGTTACGTTTTGTCCCCACGGTTCGGTGTAGACATAAAACACCACGGGATATTTTTTGGAGGCATCAAAGTTGGCGGGCTTCACCATCCAGCCATCAAGTTCTACGCCGTCATCGATTTTAACTTTGAAAAACTCGGTATGCGAATCCTCTCTGGCGGCGGCCATTCTTTTTGCGATGCTTTCGGTTTCCTTTAACGCTGTGTGTTTCGGAAGGCTGATCGTTTCGACGAGAGGTTTCGTCATCGCATTCGAAAACGAGTGTCGTGCGTACCGCGCGTTTGGCGATACCGAGTAATTGTGCGTGCCCTTTTGATTTTCAGGAGTGAGCAATTCAGGTTTACCCTTTCCATTCAGCTTTATGCGGTACAGGTATTTTTGTGTTGCATTGTCGGGGGAAGCGAGGTAATATAAATAACCTCCATTTTCATCGATGGATTTCACCGCGATCACATCAAAGTTCCCGGGTGTTACCAGCGTCTCGCCTTTTCCGTCGCTGCTGATCCGGTAGGCGTGACGCCATCCGTCTTTTTCGCTTTCCCAAAGAAACTCCCTTCCACCAGCCAGCCAGTTGAACGTATGTTTGAAGTCTACCGAGTACGCGTTTTCCGCGCTCGCAGGTGTATATACATCAACCCATGCGGCATCCTCTTCTTTGAAAATACTTGAGGCTGCGCCGGTCTGTGCATTGGCGCGGTAGATGTTGCTGACATTCTGCTTCCGGTTAAGTTGCTGCAACAGGATGTCGTTTGAGGCAGGGATATATTCGGCGCGTACGATATAGTGTTCGCGCGGGTCGCCGGGAACGTTGAGCCATGTGGTTTTGGCGGATTGAATATCAGCAACGCCAAGTCTGCACGCCGAGGGCTGCTCACCCACCTTCGGATATTCTACAGGTATAACCTTCGAGTAAACCGAGTCGGTGTTATTGATCATATAAAAATCGCGGGTAGGGCGGGCGTCGATTTGCCAGTACAATACCCATTTGCTGTCAGGGCTCCACCGGATACCATCGCGGCAGGCGAACTCTTCTTCATAAACCCAGTCGAACGTGCCGTTGATAAATTTGCGGGTACCATCGGTAGTGAGGGGCGTGATGGCATTTGTCGCGAGGTCTTCAACGTAAACGTTGTACTCGCTTACATAGGCTACTTTTGAACCGTCCGGGGAAAACTTGGCGAACATAAGCGACGCATCGGGCCGGCCGTGGCCAAGTTTTTTGAGTTGATTGCTTTTCAGATCGAGTACCCAGTAGTCGCCTCGCGTGTTGATGCGCCATACACGGGTCGCATTCGTATAGACGAGCAACTTGCCCGCATCTTCGGAAAACTGGAAAAGATCTACTTTCAATGGTGCAGACTGTCCGGAGGGTGTAAGCTGCTGTTTTGTAACGAGCACTTTACGCGCATCTGCCGGGAGGGTGTATTGTACAATTTCGTTGTCCTCTACGCGGTAGTACGCGTTTCCATCGTTCGTCCAGCGGATGCTGCCCTGCGGCTGCGCTATCGCCGGAACCAGAAACAACAGAAACAGAATAAGGAAAATGAATCCTTTGGTGCGGTTAATGGTTATCATGG
>CBKWFZ010000412.1:0-4278 GCA_966673785.1 uncultured bacterium | reverse complement strand
GGAAATGTTCTCATAATATCCGTTCGAAAGGTCGTCAATTACCCGGACATGGCTGACGCGGGTGTCATTCAACAGCGTTTCCGTAAGGTTCGAACCGATGAACCCCGCCCCGCCCGTAACAATAATTTTTTTTGTCCTGTGTGATACTACGGCGCAACGAGGATTATGATGGCGCCGCCGCGAATTTAGTCTTCGTGATAGTTATATACAGTGAATCCTCCCTGTTTCAGATGTTTTTCTTTTTTCATCAACGTAAGATCCGCGTCGACCATTTCGGTGAGCAATTGATTCACATCGTAACGCGGCTGCCATCCGAGTACATTCCGGGCTTTCGAAGGATCCCCCAGCAGCAAGTCGACTTCCGTTGGCCGGAAATATCGCGGATCAATGGCAATGATTTCCTGGCCTGGTTTCAAAGGACAATCTTCAATGATCGGGCTCATGCTTTCCACAAAGCCAACCTCGTCCACACCCTTGCCTCTGAATCCGAGTGTTACCCCTACATGACGGAACGCACGCACCAGAAATTCGCGTACCGATGTCGTCTCTCCCGTCGCTATCACGTAGTCATCGGGTTTGTCCTGCTGCAGGATGAGGTACATCGCTTCGACATAGTCACGCGCATGACCCCAGTCGCGCCTTGCGTCGAGGTTACCCATGTATAGCTTTCCCTGAAGGCCGAGAACGATACGCGCAACTGCACGTGTGATTTTCCGGCTTACGAATGTTTCGCCGCGCAACGGGGATTCGTGATTGAACAGGATTCCGTTACAAGCGAACATGTTGTACGCTTCGCGATAATTCACGGTGATCCAGTATCCATACAGTTTTGCCGCCCCATAAGGAGAACGCGGATAGAACGGCGTTGTTTCCGACTGCGGTACCTCGCGGACCTTACCGAATAGCTCAGACGTTGAAGCCTGGTAAACCCTTGTTTTGTCCGTAAGACCGAGCAAACGCACCGCCTCAAGTATCCGCAATGTTCCGAGGCCATCGGTATTGGCCACATACTCGGGCATTTCGAACGATACGCGCACATGGCTCATCGCCCCAAGGTTGTATATTTCGTCCGGCTGAATATCCTGAATGAGACGGATTACATTGGTAGAATCGGTGAGGTCTCCGTAGTGAAGCTTGAGCCGCGCCCCCTGATCGTGCGGATCCTGGTAAAGGTGATCGATGCGTTCCGTGTTAAAGAGGGATGAACGTCTTTTCATTCCGTGCACCTCATATCCCTTTTGCAGCAGAAATTCTGCAAGGTAAGCGCCGTCCTGGCCGGTGATACCGGTAACAAATGCTTTCTTCATGTCTATATGCTATAGGTCACCAAATTTTCAACGAAATCAGTATAGGTTTTTCTTAGCCCCTCCCGAAGCGAGACACGATGCTTGTAACCGAGGGCATGGAGTCGAGAACTGTCCATCAGCTTCCTTGGGGTACCATCAGGCTTGCCGGGGTCAAACGTGATCTTTCCCGAATAGCCGACAACCTCACCGATGAGGTTTGCAAGCTCAAGGATACTCACTTCTTCACCCGTACCCACGTTGATGAGCGCCGGATCCTCGTACTGTTCCATCAGAAAGACACAAGCCTCTGCGAGGTCGTCGGAGAACATAAATTCCCGAAGCGGTCTGCCTGAGCCCCAGATCACGACTTCGGGACGATTTTCAATCTTTGCCTCGTGGAACCTGCGAAGTAACGCCGGCAACACGTGGGAGTTCTGTGGATGGTAGTTGTCGCCGTAGCCGTACAGATTTGTCGGCATAGCCGAAATAAACCGGCTCCCGTATTGCTTATGGTAAGCCTGACACAATTTAATTCCCGCGATCTTTGCAATCGCGTATGCTTCATTCGTCGGTTCGAGTTCTCCGGTCAGCAGGCTGTCCTCACGAATTGGCTGAGGTGCGAATTTTGGGTAAATACACGATGATCCCAGGAAAAGCAGTTTCTCTACCCCGAACCTGTGCGCAGCATGAATCACATTCGCCTCGATCATGAGGTTATCGTAAAGAAATTCCGCCGGGTAGGTGTTATTGGCATGAATGCCCCCGACTTTTGCCGCAGCGAGGAAAACAAAACGGGGTCTGTTCTCATCAAAGAAGGTGTTTACGTGAGCTGTATTCCGCAGGTCGAGTTCGTTGGAGGTAGCCAGAAGGAGGTTGTCGAAGCCTTTTCGGCGCAGACAACGGGCAATCGCCGAACCCACCATCCCCCTATGCCCGGCGACGAAGATTTTTCCCGATAAATCCATAATTTTTTAAGGGCCTCAAATATAAGAAATAATGTATGCGAACCCCCTTAAATTCGGATGCCGGCATATTCCGGCGCAATGATCAACGTTATGGGAAATCGTGACGCAATCATTCCGAAATTGCATCTTTGCGAAGCCATGACAGGAACCAATACCAATTCGTCGACATTCGTGATCCATACGGGCTTTTTCTGGCGCGCCGCGAAATGGATGGGGTTCCTCAACGTCATCGTGTTATTTGCATCGGGCATCGTTTACGATTTACTGGCCGACCCCGGCAGGCTTCCGGGTAAACTCTCCACTTCAAGTGGCATCCAGATCCTCGCCCAGTTCAATCTTACCGCCGAGAATACGCTTGCCACCGGATACTCGTCGATGCTGTTATTTTTTACCGCTGCAGTCGCCGCAATCTGTTTTCTCAAAACTGCCCGGAACGGTGAACGAGGCTGGGGCTGGCTTGTCATGCTGGGTTTCTTCACGTTGCTTTCGCTGGATGAACTGGGGTCACTTCACGAGAATGCCGGTAAACTGGCATCGATGGATGTGATGGGAACTTCTACGTGGGAATCTGTGCTTTCGCTGCCCCTTCTTATCGCGATAACCGGCGTGATGGCGGGTGTTGTTAGCGAGGTCCGGTGGTCGACCGTTCCTTTCTGGTTGATGGCTGCAGGCGCGTTCCTGTTTCTTTCGGTGCCGGTGCACGAATACATTGAAACGCTGATGTGGCGGAGTAATGACTCAGAATGGACACGTCCGGTCCTTCCCGGACTTCTTGAAGAAGGAACAGAACTATTTGCCGCGCTTCTTTTTCTCGTGGGCATGGTGTTATGGATGGCGCCGCATGGTAAATCACTTTCAAGATCGGCGTTCTCAGTCACCTTTACGAAAAAGGCGATACGACTGACACTCGTATCCGGAACAATCGTCGTTCTTATTGGTCTCTCGATCATGCACCTTCTCGCGGGCACGCTTAACGCAGACGAAGGAATTGCGGTGAACTGGTTTCCGGCGGCGATGGCCATGCTCGTGCTCATTACCACCCGGTGTCTGAAACCCGGGAGGCAACTGGTAGTAACATTGTACTGCATTGCCCTGGCGGGCTATTTTGCAAGTGACTTCTACAGCATCATTCACTGGAAGGCGATCGCCACGTTATCGTGGCTGATACGAATCATTATGGCAGCAGGTCTTGTCTGGTTCATCTTTGAAGTTTCGCTGCCCTTCGTCAATTTCGCCTGGCGCATAGGTTGTATCGCGGCCGGGATGATGATAAGCACGGCGTTTGTCTTTGAACATCCTGCTGTGACATTTGCAGCCACGGCAGGATTGATTACCGTCCTTATCTTTCAGATCATTTCCTCGCCGAATGAGTTGCCGGCGCGCGCACCGGTCGCCTAGGTCGGCCTTCGCGACAGCGATTATTTTACCAGGAAATACGGATTGAGCAGGTTTTCCTTGTTGTATCTGAGTTCTTTCTCCGAGCCGTGCTCAAGAACCCTGAGGCCTGTTTCATTGACAATCGCATGAGCCGCAGCCGTATCCCACTCCATGGTTGGCGCATAGCGGGGATAGACATCCGCTTTCGATTCCGCCAGCAGCATGAATTTCAGGCTGCTGCCTTTTGACACAAGCTGTGGTTCCCGAAGACTCTCAATGAATTCGCGGGTTTCGTCATTCATGTGCGAGCGCGATGCCACAACGCGAAGTCCCTGTTGATTCAGATCCCACACGCGTCGTTTCGGCAATGCCTCGTCTTTCCCGTTTCGCCTTACAAACGCGCCGTGTCCCTGGCGCGCATAGAAAACTTCACCGGTAACCGGTACAGCAACCACGCCGAGGATAGGCGTACCGTTATGAATGAGGGCAATGTTGACAGTGAACTCGCCATTGCGCTTGATGAACTCTTTGGTTCCGTCGAGCGGATCGACCATCCAGAAATATTCCCAATGACTACGTTCTGCGTACGGGATACTTTTTCCGTCTTCGCTGAACACCGGCAACCCCGTTGCCTCCAGTATGAGCGCGAT
>CBKWFZ010000411.1:0-4284 GCA_966673785.1 uncultured bacterium | reverse complement strand
TAGCTTGAACAGGTTGCCAAAGTTTGCCCGACTTAAACGAAGAAACTTTCATACCTTGCGCGGTGACCATCTTAAACGAACAATATGCCTGTAGCGACCAGACCTTTGGAATATGTTGCGTTCTTTAGCATTGAGGTTGCCACGAAGGAGGGAAATGCGCATATCTTCCTCGCGGTCGATGCGTACCTTGACTACGTATTCAATCTCGGCGTGGAGCGTTCGCGTGACCAGGCTACCGTTCTGAAGAATGTTTATTTTCTGATAGAACATCCGGATTTTGCGCGGTATCTGGGCGACGGATTTACGCTGGTCCTCGAAGAGTTTCAGGAACTCGGGGAGCAGATCATGAATATCATCAGGCCAAATGGCGGACAATTGCTCTTTGACAAAACGTACCATCATCAGATCATTCATCCGGTATTGCTCAGTTTTCGTGAAATGCTTCTCGGCAAAGGCTAGAATTCGAACATCCCCAACCAGCAACCTGGCTATCCAGCTAACAAGCTATCCAGCTATCCAGCCATCCAGCTATCCAGCTATCCAGCTAACCAGCTAACCAGCCATCCAGCTAACCAGCTAACCAGCTAACCAGCTAACCAGAAAAAATCTCCTCCTGCGCCGATTCCTATCCGCTGATTAAACCTTTTCGTGCATTATATTTCGGTGAAACAGATTGGCGTGATATGATGATCCGAAATATTTTAATGATTCCATTTTTATTCGTGGCAGCTTTAGCCATGGGTCAGGAAAGATTACCCGCGTTCGAGATGAACGCCCGGCTTGGCCGCGGCGTAAACATGGGCAACAGCTTCGAAGCACCGACGGAGACGGAATGGGGCAATCCATGGCAAGCGTCGTACTTTGAACGGATGGCACAGCTCGGATTCAACCACGTGCGGGTGCCGGTGCGTTGGGAAACTCCGGAACGCAGTTCTTCCGTTGCGCCATATACGATAAACGCCGCTTTCCTGGAACGCATCAGGGAGGTGGTTGACGCGGCACTTGAGAATGATCTGCATATCATCATCAACATGCATCATCACGACGCGCTGTTTGAGGATCCCGCAGGGCAGAAGGAAAGATTTTTATCACAGTGGGACCAGATCGCCTCGTATTTCAAGGATTACCCCGACAGACTCCTGTTTGAAGTGCTGAACGAACCGCATGGAAATCTTACTCCGGCGATGTGGAACGAGTACTTTCAGGATGCGCTGGACGTGATTCGCGTGACGAATCCAACCCGCGTCGTACTGATGGGTGTTGCCGACTTCGGCGGACTGGGCGGAATTTCAAAACTTGAACTCCCGGATGACGAGTACATCATTCTGTCACCGCACTACTATAATCCTTTTCCATTCACGCATCAGGGCGCGGAATGGGTGGACGGTTCGAACGCGTGGCTTGGTACTGAATGGCTTGACACTGAAGTGGAACGCGAGGCAGTTGAAAGCGAGTTTCGTTACGCGCTTGATTTTTCGGAGACGCATAACATTCCAATTCATGTTGGCGAATTTGGCGCGTATAGCAAGGCCGATATGGCATCACGGTCGCGCTGGACTACATTTCTTGCGCGGTGGTTCGAAGAAATGAACATGAGCTGGGCTTACTGGGAGTTCAGTGCCGGCTTTGGAATATTCAATCCCGCAACACAACAGTATAACTCAAATCTTGTTGATGCACTGCTGCATAACGCAATGCCGGAAGCCACGCCGGTGTATGCGACGCCCGTGTACGAAAGTGACTTCACAAGTGGCGCGGACGGGTGGACGTTGACCCAGCAAGGTGGAGCATCCGGAAATGTCACTTCATCCGGGTCCGGGCTGAATATTTCAATTTCGAGTCCCGGAACGGAGGCATGGCACCTGCAGCTCGTGAAGAACAACATTCCGCTGACTAAGGACAAACAATACCGACTCAGGTTTACGGCCAAGGCGCAAGCGGACAGGAATGTCGTCTTTTACGCCGGCAAGGCGTCATCACCATGGAACAGCTACAGTGGTACAAACAGCGTAAGTGTGAGCACTGCCGAGGCGACGTTTTCATCGACGTTTGTGATGATGAGCGCGACGGATCCCAATGCGCGACTTGTTTTCGATCTCGGAA
Source organism: uncultured bacterium (assembly GCA_966673785.1). Taxonomy (GTDB): domain Bacteria; phylum Bacteroidota; class Bacteroidia; order Cytophagales; family Cyclobacteriaceae; genus Ohtaekwangia. The sequence continues at coordinate 2,181 of CBKWFZ010000411.1, read as the reverse complement.
CCAACACGTCAACGGTAACGATCACGCATATCAGTGTTGAGGAAATCAGCCTGGAACCGCCCGTCACGGCTGTTCCTGAATACCATGATCACCGACGCATAAGCATATACCCTAATCCGGTGCTGTCAGAGTTGCGGATCGAAAACGATGGACGTGAAGACATCGTCGAGATCTTTGACGCTTTGGGCAGGAAATGGGCTAAACATCATCTCGATGGAGGAGTAACGAGTTTTCCGGTGAACGGAATGCCACCGGGCTTGTACTTCGCGCGTGTGGGTAACGGAGCCATTGTGAAATTTATTAAGCAGTAGCTACCTGATTGCTGCATTCGACCTCCCGGCTATTAATTATTTTTCATTGTTGTTATGCTAGCGGAAATATTGTCGGAATTTTACGAGCGGGATATTAACAGACTGATCGAAGAGGTCAGGATGTTCAAAAACGAAGAGAACTTGTGGAAGACGGCAGGATCCATTAACAATCCTGCCGGTAATCTGGTCTTGCATATTGCGGGCGGAACCAATTTTCTTATCGGCGCAACGCTCGCCAATTCTGGTTACGTGCGCGATCGCGACAATGAGTTTACGGCGAAAGGTGTGCCGAGGGAAGTGCTGATTGCGGAATTGGAGCGTTTGATTTCCGTGGTAACAAACGCCATCAAAGGGCTGGGACCCGATGGTCTCGAAGCGAAATATCCCATCTTCTTCGATAAGCCTGATGTTTCTGTACAGTATGTGCTTGTGCAGTTGCTTGCGCATTTAAATTATCATACAGGGCAGATCAATTACCTTCGCCGCATGTTGGAATAGCCGGCGGACGGCTCGCGCAGTTACTTCCTGAATCTGCTGGCGGTTGACATTTTGCCGCATATCACCCCCCTTGATGCCGCCTTCGACTACCTTCTCAGATTTATACTGTGTGCATCTTTGTATCGCAGGCGACTACAACCTGTGCAGTTAAATGAAGTTCAACATATAAATTTGTTATCATGGAACGCTTAACTTATCAAATTGAGATTTCGGCTCCGGCAAGGACCGTCTGGGAAACGATGTTGCAGGAGGATACCTACAAGCTTTGGGTTGCGAAAAGCTGGCCCGGTTCAATATACCAGGGAAAGTGGGAGCAGGGCGAACAGATACGATTTGTCGGCCCCGACGGGAGTGGTACACTTGCCGAATTGACGGAGGTCAAACCGTATGCTTCGGTGCACGCCAGACACATTGCAGTGCTCGGCCCGGGCGGAGAGGAAGACCGCGGTAGTGATATAGCCAAAGGATGGGTAGGGATTACCGAAGCATACCGCTTCGAAGAACGCAATGGAAAGACCACGCTGGTTGTAACCATCGAAACTACACCTTACTGGAAAAAGATGTTTGATGAAGGTTGGCCCACGGCGTTACAGGAACTCAAGAAGCTGGCAGAGGAGCAAAAGGAGGCAGTCAAGGGTTAAAGAGATATCTTTCAGAGAGGCTACGCTTCGGTCTTGAAGGTGCCTTTTAACATCCGGCTATGTAATCAATGCACTAAACCATATTCGCACCATGAAAACATCCACGGCTATTAACGGCATCGCCGAATATAACGCGACCCTTTCCCCCGAAAATAAGGCGATTTGCGATATGCTCAATCAGGAGATCAATCGCGGTCTTCCGGAGGCGGAAAGCAAAATATGGCATGCTCATCCGGTTTGGTTTCTCGATGGCAATCCCGTTGTAGGTTACAGCAAGCTTAAGAGTTGCGTGCGCTTGTTATTCTGGAGTGGTCAGAGTTTTGATGAAGACGGATTGATGAAGGAAGGCTCATTCAAGGCGTCAGAAGCGCGCTACACGTCTGTTGATGAGATTAACAAAAAAGATCTCGCGCGCTGGCTAAAAAAAGCGCGCGAGATCCAATGGGATTATAAGAATATCGTCAAGCGCAAAGGAAAACTTGAACGGTTGAAATAGCTGACCTCTCAAACGGTGTTTCCATAGTGAAACCTATGGCAAGACCTGAAGCGAGGCGATGTGTTTCGTCTCGCCACACGGGCTGACGAGCCATACACCGTAGGAGCACGGTTCCAGCAAGACTAGTGGTATCGTTATCTGATAGTGATCGTGAATGGTGCCCGCGTTTGCAATCGCTGATTCGGCGACCACGGCATCAGTGCATGTCGGAACGAAACGGATCTTTTCGTAATAC
>CBKWFZ010000410.1:0-4284 GCA_966673785.1 uncultured bacterium | reverse complement strand
TATTTCGGATTTTTCGTTCGAAGGCTGCAACCGTGCCTTGTTGCACACCATGCTTTTTAATCTTATCAACAACAGTATCAAATACACCCCTGAGGGCGGTACGATTGAAGTGAGCGGAAACTTCCCGGGCGAGCGTTATGAGTTAAGCATCAAGGACAACGGCTCCGGTATTGCGCCCGAAAACCTTTCGGTAATTTTCAGCCGTTTCAAACAGTTCCCTCAGTCAGACCAGGAAAGCCACGGACTTGGCTTGCCGATCGTGAAGACCATCGCCGACTTCCACGGGATCGATATCCTCGTGAATTCACGAACCGGTACAGGGACAACGTTTACACTCGTCTTCCCCGCTTCAGGCAAAGGGTGAGCGAACATGCCAAATGCAGAAACCGGCTGCAACGCGCGTCACAGAACCGGTTAATGACCTTCCCGAATGTTTTTGTTTTAACTCATTTGTTCCGGAAATCGACGACTGATTTCAGGATCTGTCCGGCGATCTTACGTTGATTATCTACGTCTTTTACGAAATTCAGGTCGTCACTGTTCGACAGGAAGCCAAGTTCGATTACGGCCGCGGGGACGGTGTTGTTTTTTAATATGTATGCGTTTCCCTGCTTCGTGCCCTGGAAGCTAATTCCCGCAAGCTCCCCAAGACGCTTCCGCAGGTTTTCCGAAAGACGCCGGCTTTCTCCCCTGGCATCTGTGGCCGCGATCATACAACTGATTCCATGCTTTGCCGGATCAGACGCGTCAACGTCCATATGAATGGAAACAAAAACGTCGGCGTTGTGAAGTTTGGCAAAGTTTGTGCGATCCGCCAGTGACATAGTCCGGTCGTTATCGCGTGTGAGAACGACATTAACATTGAGATCTCCTCCCATGGCCTGCACTTGCCGCGCAACGGCAAGGGTGATGGTCTTTTCATCAACGCCAGCGAAGGAAGCGCCGGCATCGGTACCGCCATGCGCCGCATCAACAACAAGTGTGATCGCGCGCGAGGCAGGTTGAAGTGTATGATCATCATCCAGACCAAAAGCAGTCAGGAGAAATGCCAGCACAGGCAGGACCATGGCATAGAGCAAAAACATCTTACGGGGACTCTTTTCTTTTGTAAGCATAATAATTCGTTGTTTAAGGTTGTTTGAAAAAAATTGACTTGCAGGGCCGGGCATCGGGATGGGCCGGATCTGCTCTAACAAACAGGAAAGGTAATTTTCAGGGGAAGACGTTTCGCCGGCGGCAACGTTGTCGGCGTGGTACTCATGCTGGAGCCGGATTGAACGACGCACTAAAATAAGCACCGGATTGAACCAAAGGACAACCATGGAAAGCTCGACAATCATAAGATCGATCCAGTGGCGCTGTTCGATATGGACCCGTTCATGATCGAGGATCGACTGTCTTACGGCTCCGGCCGGAAGGAATATTGTATCAAGAAAGGAAAACGGATGCGGCATATGGGTGCTCTTGATTCTCACGTCGCCGACCTTTTCGAAACTTCCACGCCGCTCCCGCAGCAGTAAAACCACGTTGCGAATCAGACGAAGTGCCAGGAACGCTGCAACAACGATGTAAATAACCGCAACAATGCGATCAAACGTCGGAAGAGCAGAAGCCTGTTCAAGGAGAATTCCTTCACCATGTGTATCCGGAGACACATGGTCAGCATCATAAACCGACACAGCGTATTCCGAAATCGGATTCGAAATGCCGGTCCCGCTAACGTGGAGCAGAGGAACGACAAATGATAGAACCACCGTTGATACCAGAAAAAGGCGATTGAGTACAAAAAAGGTCGTGTGCCGTAAAGATGACCAGTAAAGAAAGTAAAATACCGCAATGCAGACGCTGGCTTCAAACAGGTAGATCAGGTAGTTGTTCATACGCCGTTACTTTTTTCTGCCCTTAAGTTTCCTGATTCTTACGTCCACCAGCTTTTTGATTTCCTCGAGCTCGGTAAGGCTCAGATCCGCATTGGAGAAATACGACACAATATTTGAAGGCGATCCCTTGAGGTAATTTGAAATAATAGGCTTGACCCGGTCCTTGAAATAGGCCTGCTTTGTGACCAGCGGAAAATATTCGTTTATTTTGCCGTAGGTGTTATATCCGAGGAATCCCTTTTTCACCAATACCCTGATGACCGTGGACACCGTAGTGTAGGCAGGCCTGGGTTCCGGAAACTGATCCAGAATATCCTTTAGAAACCCCTTTTCGAGCTTCCAGACATATTGCATGAGCTGCTCCTCTGCTTTCGTCAATTCGCGTATCTCCATACCACGAACATATAACTATTTTTATAGTCATACAACTATTTTAATAATTATATTCTAAAAACCTAACACTCGGCTTTGGAAGGACGCTGTCGTATCGCGGCCATTTCCCCATTTCTTTGTACTTTGCTCCTGAACGTAGGACCCTCCCCTCGATATGTACGATTGACTTGTCGCCGAAACACTCCTTTAACCATGAGCATACGTGACCTCTTCCGATTAATGATGAAGCTTTTTGGATTGTACATCCTGATCAGCAACCTCTTCAGCCTTCCCTACTACCTCGGCTTCTTCTTCTACAATGACTTAAACTGGCTGCACGTATTGGGCAGCGTGGCCCTTGGGCTGGCCATGATCTCATTCTTTCTCTATCTGGCGTTTCGGCCAGATCCGATTATCAAATTGCTGCGGCTTGAGCAGGGATTTGAACAAAACCAAATCTCCCTGGATCGGATCGATCCAACTTCGTTGACACGAATCGGTGTTCTCGTTGTCGGTGGTTTCTTTTTCCTTCGGAACGTCGGCTCGGCGTTGACGAATCTCTACCTGCTCTTCCGTTCATCGGTCGCCTCGGCATACGATCGGGAATCCATGATAAGCACCAGTGAGCCAATCGACCTCGCGATCAATCTTCTCACCATCATCATCAGCTGGTTACTCATCACAAACGCCTTGAGCGTGGCGCGATTCCTGACCCCGGCTAAACCTGTCATGCCGGACGACCCAGTTACTACAGACGAATCGACCAGCTAAGCTGATGACGACCTTCATGCAACGGCCCAAATGAAAACCAGAAAGGTAACGATGTCGGCATCGCCTTTCCGCGGCTCATCATTCATCCCGTAAGGCCTTTACCGGATTCGCAGTAGCGGCCCTCAGCACATGGAAGCCTACCGTTACGAAAGTAATCATCAACGCAATGAAGGAGGAGAACAGGAATGTTACCCATTCACCTGACAGGTCGATCCGATAGGCGAAATCTGCGAGCCATCGGTCCGTAAAAAACCAGGCAAATGGGAACGCGATGATCATACCGATGGCAACGAGGAGAAAGAACTCTTTGGCGACCAAAAAGACCAGGCTTCCAACGCTTGCCCCGATGACCTTTCTAACGCCTATCTCCTTCGTACGTTGTTCTGTAGTGAAGGCTGCAAGACCGAGCAGGCCAAGGCACGCGATCGCGATCGTTAAGCCGGAAAACGCGGTGAATATCTGACTTCGCTTCTCGTCCGCCTTATACTGCGAGTCAAAATCCTGATCAAGGAAAGCATATTCGAATGGGTGATTCGGAAAGACCTCTTTCCATGCCATTTCCACGGATTGGAGCGATTTGCGAACATCGCCTTCTTCGGTTCGTACAAAGACAAAGTTCAGTTCATCGTCCAGCAAAATCATTAACGGTTCAATTACATCGTACAGCGAGTTCTGATGATAGTCTTTCACAACACCAACAACGCGTTTTTCAATGTCGGGTGTATCGTCGTTTCCATCAGAGAACACAAACTTCTTTCCAAGGGGGTTTTCCCATGACATCCTTTTCACCATTGCTTCATTAACCAGCACCGCATAAGTCGTATCCGAGATTACGTCGCGGGAAAAGTCGCGTCCGTTGATAATTGTCATGCCCATGGTCTTCACAAAGTCAAAGTCAGCTGCATAGAGGTCCACACCGCGGTCGGACATCTTGCCATCGTTGTCTTCCACTTTCAGCAGTAACTTTCCGACTCCCTGCCCGGGTGAAGAGTTTGCTCTTCCCACTCCGGCAACGTCAACGGACTGCTTTAAGCGCTCAACGAGGACCGGCGCCTTCTCGCGAAGTTCACGACCGCTGAGGCTCAATCGCAGGATTCGCTCTTTGTCAAATCCGAGATCCTTGGATCTCAGAAACTGAAGCTGATCGTAAACAATAAGGGTACTGATCAGCATGAAGATTGAAATGGCAAATTGTTTAACAACGAGTATCTTCCTGAGAACAGCACTTCCCCCTCGCGCAGAAAGTTTTCCTTTCAATACA
>CBKWFZ010000409.1:0-4302 GCA_966673785.1 uncultured bacterium | reverse complement strand
ACCTGCGCGATGAAGTGATGGGTACCGAAGGCACGATCTGGATCAATAACTTTCTGCGAACCGGATTTGAAATGTTTACGACGGGAAAAGGGGCTGACTACGTGGCCGAAAAGGCTGAAAGCAATACAGGATGGCTATTCCCTGTAGGTGATGAGGTAAATGACCTTGGTTACAACCACATGTTCGCCGACATGTTTAACGCCATGGAACAAAAGCGGGAGCCGGCGGAGACGTTTTACGATGGATACGTGGTCAATGCAATTCTGGATGCGGCTTACCGCTCGGCGAAATCAAAATTATGGGAGGCGGTCCAACTTGATATCTGGAGAGGCAAGACGGGGGTTTCGCGCGAATCGACGCTTCAGGAATACGATAAGGACCATTACCTCGTCAAGGAGGAGCTCACCCATTATGGTACAAGGAAGCTGATTCTGAAAAACAAGAAAGACGGAAAGATTATCGAAAAGGTCCTGGACTAAGTTGGCTAACGGAAAAGGGCAACGAACTTTTTTGTCAGCAGCTCGCGCGAATATTTGGTTTCTGCAAGGCGCCGCGCATTAGCGCGAAACCGCTGGAGTTCATCGGGACGATCCAGGAATCTTCGGATACTGGTAGCAAATCCGGCGGGGTTCCGACCCTCGACGGCGAATCCACATTCCTCGCGCTCGATTTCTTCCTTAATCCACCCCCCAAAGTTTACTATAATTAGGTTTCCGCAGGCAAGCCCGTCAAAGTACTTGTGTGGAGAACCGGTTTCCAGAATGGGTTCCGGACGGTATGAAATAAACGTCGCATCGCTTACGCTCATGACCGCGCGAACGCCTTCTCGATCCTGGAACGGCAGGATCTCGAGATTGTCAAGTGACAAGCGTTTCTTGACACTGTGAAAGTGATTTGTGAGGGCGCCTTCACCGCAAAGCATGAACTTGACCGGAAGCCCCTGCTGCTTACAGGCGCGCGCACACTCCAGGTAATGGTCAAGGCCGTTGGCAAAGCCGATGGCGCCGATGTAGGATACGACAAAATTGCCGGCGGTACCGTACCGCGCTTCAAGATTACGGTCTTTTGGTTTCATCTGATAAAAACCGGTATCCGCCATATTCGGAATAACAACGATGGGGGTATTGCCCGCTTTACGTGCGATGGATTGCCGTATGGGTTCCGAGAGCGCGACAACGCCTTTTGCCCGGGCGTAAATCCGTCTCTCAAGCCAATAGAGCGACTCGCGAAGGAACGGGTTTTTTATGAATCCGAGCTGAATGGGCGCCTCAGGCCAAAGATCACCAACTTCGAAATAGAAGGGCGTTCCCAGGGCGCGCTGAATCCAGATCGCACTCTGACCCACTGTCAACGGTACGGATATTGCGTAGCAAACCGAGATATCGGGTATCTGACGCGCGACCTTTACGGCGTCGACTGCAAATCGGATGAAGGAAATTCCTCGCTTGTAAAAGCCAAACCGGTTTTCATACGCGATCGGGAGGTAATGAACGTCAATTCCTTCATAGATTTCGTGGGAGACCGGTGGATTTGTCGTGGCCGTTACAACCGCGACGGCGATGCCTGCATCGACCAATGCTCGTGCAAGATAATACGACCGCAACGGTCCGCCGGTAGCCGGCGTGTTGAAATGCTGGTGTATGATCAGGACTTTCACCTTGCAAAGAAAGCAATTGAAAGAAGGCAATTGCTTTCATCCTGAAGGTAATTTTTACCCGAAGCCATAAGGCAACAAAAAGGTGGCTCCGTCGCGTTGGACAGAGCCACCTTCTGGCTACTTGCGACTTCGCAGGCGGGAGTATGCAAGAATATTCCGAATCGTTGTTTCGGAAGGTTCAAGCTTAGCGGCGCATAGTTCACCCTTTACAGTTGAAAGGTCTGCAAATAAGGCTTTTAGTTCCGGGTCCCGCTCCAGTGCTTTGTCAATCTCCTTCTTCTCCTCCTCCGTTGTCTCCTGGTATAAATACCGTATTAAATCCGTTTGCGTAAAGACTTTTATCATAGGCTCTGTTTTTCATCATCTTTTTACGCAGGTTGATCAATGCATACCGCATCCGCCCCAGTGCCGTGTTAATGCTAACTCCCGTACGGTCTGCAATTTCCTGAAAACTCATTTGCAAATAATGTCTCATGATCAGGACATGTTTTTGTTCGTTTGGCAACTCCTTGATATAGTCGCGCAAACGGGATCGAGTTTCTTTGAACACCTGTCTCGACTCAGCCGATTCTTCGGAAAATTCCATGGAATTGAAAAGCCGGCTTCCATCTTCCAGCACTACCTCGGGATAGCGTTTGTCTTTCCGGAAGTGGTCGATTGCCAGATTATGGGCAATCCTGCTTATCCAGGGCAAAAACTTTCCCTCTTCGTTATACCGTCCGCCTCTAATGGTATTGATTGCTTTGACAAAGGTTTCCTGGAGTAAGTCTTCGGCTGTATACCGATCTTTTACGATCATGTATATCGCGGTGTACAATTTAGACTTATGTCGGTTCAGGAGCATTTCGAAAGCCTCTTCATTACCGGTTTGATAGAGCGACACTAACTGGCTGTCGCTTAATCTGCTGTCAATCATTCTGCTTCTCTTTTAGGTAACGTAGAGGTGTCTTTCGATATTGTAGGGGTTAGATGAAACAAATTGGATTGAAAAGATAGAAACTTTCCACAATAGAGCAAAAAAATTTTTGAATATTTCTTGCCACAACAAGATTTTCTTCACCTATTTGCCCGAAGAATTAGCTATTTCCGTTTTTATGGCAGTCGATAAAAAGCGAGTGATCAAGAGTCTTGAAAACCTCACGGATGATCTGAAAGATTTGTTGCGGGAGCAGTATCCGAACGGGTATGAAGGAAGCATTACCCGCATTACGAATGCCAAGAAAGAACCGATTTTTGTCTTTCCTCTCGAGACTGCCGACGCCACTTACCTGATCAAAGTACCAGCTACCAAAAACAGCGAAGGTGAATATGACGTTGAGTCAAAACCGGAAGAAGATGAATTTGACAACAGCGACGATTCTGAAGATGGAATAACCGCCGGAAGTTACAATTCCGACGATGACTACGACGACGAAGGCGGTGGCGGCAAAAGCCGGGAAGCAAGCTATGATCCTGACTTCGATAGCTAGCAGACTCAAGATCCCGTTATGTGAAGGTGTTCCTCAGGACACCTTTGTTGTTTCTACCGGTCGTTAAACTTTCCGCCCTTATTCTGAGTTTATTTGAAGTATAAATCTCTTCTTTTAATTATCCGTGAGTCTACCTGTACCCAACGACGCTTTTCTGGATGAGCTAAGCCCCAGGGAGTATATCATCATCAAACGGGCAAGAGTTAACAATCTGAAAAACCTCAGCGTAGCCATTCCGAGAAACAGACTCGTGGTGGTCACCGGTCTGTCCGGTTCAGGAAAATCGTCGCTGGCTTTCGATACGTTGTTTGCTGAAGGGCAACGGATGTATGTTGAAAGCCTGAGCTCCTACGCACGCCAGTTTCTAGGCCGCATGGAGAAACCTGAGGTCGACTATATAAAAGGGGTATCGCCGGCGATTGCAATCGAACAAAAAGTCAACACGCGCAATCCGCGGTCTACCGTAGGTACAACGACTGAGATCTACGACTATTTCAAGCTGCTTTTCGCCCGGATCGGAAAAACATACTCGCCGGTGAGTGGGAAAGAGGTGACGCGCGACACGGTGACTTCTGTCGTTGACCGAATCAATGCGCTTCCGAAAGGTTCGCGGATCATGGTCGCTTGTCCGCTGCACATCAAGAAAGGACGAAAGCTCGCAGAAGAATTAAACCTGCTGCTCAGCAAAGGCTTCGCCCGGATATTAGTCGATGGCGAAGTACGGTTCATTGAGGAAATGCTGCAGGAGAACGAAGCGAAGAAGAAAAAGAAGTCGACCAAAATCGGAGGAATAATTGAAGTGCTTATCGACAGAACGTCGGTTGATGCAGCGGACGAAGATGCGGTTTTCCGGTTGAGCGATTCAGTGCAGACTGCCTTTTTCGAAGGCGAAGGAGATTGTGTGATCTATCCGGAAAATAATCCAAAGCTCCACTTCTCCGACCGGTTTGAGCTTGACGGAATAAAGTTTACGGAACCGTCTGTCAATTTCTTCAGTTTCAACAACCCGTACGGGGCTTGCCAGACGTGTGAAGGTTTTGGCAAAGTGCTCGGAATCGACGAAGACCTTGTCATCCCCGACAAATCGTTGTCGGTGTACGAAGGAGCTATCGCACCCTGGCGAAGTGAAACGATGGGAGAATGGCTAAAACCACTGTTGAAAAACGGGATCAAATT
>CBKWFZ010000408.1:0-4307 GCA_966673785.1 uncultured bacterium | reverse complement strand
AAGAAAAGAGTTTTGGAAGTACGCGCACAAACAACCAGTTGAGCAACAGGCTTAAAAATCTTCTTACAACGAATGGTTTTGAATTTACGAGCGACAAAACGCGGGCGGATTTGTGGTTTGATGTGCAGGCTGACGCCGAGCGCGGCTCAATAACAGGAAGTATCTATGTCACTTACCTTACCGGCGTTATTCGCGTAACAGCGGTAAAGGAGGGTAGGGAAATTTATGCAACGGTACTTGACCGGATAAAGGGATTCGGTCTTGATTATGATAAATCGAGTGTGGACGCCTATAACAAGGCGATGGAAACACTTGAAAAAGATAAAATGGAGGATCTGATCAATATGGTGCTGCAGTGATTGAACCGGCCGAAATTGGTACTCCTTTTGCCTTTAACAGTATGGAAACTTTAAAATTGCGTCATAACTATGAAAAAACTTACTAATTCAACGCTGTTGCTTCTTGCGCTTGGCGCCGTGTTCTTCGCGGCCTGTAAGGGGAAAGAGAAAACTCCCAAAGGGGAGGTCGAAGTGGTGGTACCGTGCTCCGGATCGGAATTCTTCACGAACAACAAATTCTTCCGTGCGAATTCCATCGGTGAAAGTCAGGATCAGGTCACTTCTAAAAAGAAAGCGCTTGCCAATGCACGCGCGGAACTTGCCTCAAGCATCTCGACTACCGTGAAGGCGGTGACAGACAACTACACCAATTCACGGGAGATGAACAACCGCGAGCAGGTGGAAGAACGTTTTGAACAACTGAACCGCGAGATCGTCGAACAAAAGCTGACCGGAGTGAGAACGCTCTGCGAGAAGTTGATGAAGACCGAAAATGGAACCTATAAGACTTACATTGCCATTGAACTGTCAGCCGACGAACTTGTTGCCACCTACAACGAAAGACTTTCGAAGGACGAGCGCCTGAGGATCGATTACGATTACGAGAAGTTTAAGGAAACTTTTGAGAAAGAAATGGAGAAGCTGGGTAACAATTGATCCCGTCCCGCCGTTTCACAAAGGCCGATCTTCATTGACCGGCCTTTTTTTATTCCTGAAGCAGTCGGGGTTTCGTGCATTGTTATCGTTTGCATTAGTTCCCTAACAGGTGTTATTGGCTTCGTGGATTATTTTTATGAACGATTGATTTGATTTTAGCCGTTGAAGGTCTACTTTCGTAATAGTATGCTGAATACCTTATCCTGTATGGGCTCATTAACTATGGCAGACAAGAAGTGTTGCTGTAAACTGAAGCTGCGCATGCAGGAATGTATGGACGTTAATTAAGTAACAACTTAGAAGAAATAACGAGCCTTTCCTGCACAACGGGAAAGGCTCTTTCATTTTATAACAAATGCGAACAAACAGCCCTTAGCTATGGAAAGTTTTCGATCAGAATTAGAGGATTTAAACAACCCGGTAGTTGCCAGAGATATCGTTGATCTTGAGAAGAAGATCAGACTTTACAGGGAGGGTAAGATTGACGATGACAAATTCCGAAGCCTGAGGCTTGTCCGCGGAATTTACGGTCAGCGTCAGCCAGGTGTGCAGATGGTGAGGATCAAGCTTCCGCTGGGACGCGTGAACACGACCCAACTCAGGCGGATCGCCGATATTTCCGACGAGTATGCAAGCAGTAATCTTCACGCAACCACTCGTCAGGACATACAAATCCATTTCGTTAGCCTCGATCGTACACCTGAATTGTGGACGAAACTCGAACAGGACAACATCACCATCCGGGAAGCGTGTGGGAATACGGTACGAAATGTCACGGCGTCCGACACCGCGGGTATCGACCCGAAGGAATTGTTCGACGTTACTCCCCACGCCTATGAAACGTTCCGTTACCTCCTGCGAAATCCCATTTGTCAGGAGATGGGGCGTAAGTTCAAAATATCGTTTTCCGCCAACGACGACGACACCGCGTTCTCCTTCATTCATGATCTTGGTTTTATCCCGAGATTGCAGGATGGCCGCCGTGGCTTCAAGGTCATGATCGGCGGTGGACTCGGCGCTAACCCTTACCTCGCGCTGGTTGCTTTTGAATTCCTTCCGGAGGATCAGGTCATTCCCTTTACCGAAGCTGTTCTTCGTGTCTTTGACCGCTACGGGGAAAGAAACCGCCGGATGAAGGCGCGCTTCAAATTTCTTCTTGATGATCTCGGCCTTGAAAAAATTCTTGAGCTGGTTGAAGAGGAAAGAAAAGCGATCAAACATAAAAGCTACCCGATCGACCTCAACGTCGTTCAGCAGTCGACGTATCCGGATCGAAAAGACTGGGGAGAAGCCGTATTGACGAATCCTTCAAAGTTTGAGCAATGGAAGAAAACCAACGTTATCGTTCAGAAACAGGAAGGATTCTTTGGAGCTTATGTGAAGCTCACCCTCGGCAATATGTCGTCCGATCTGGCGCGCAAGTTCGCCGACGTCGTCGACCGGTTTGCGTCTGATGAAATGCGCGTCACGGTTAATCAGGGTTATCTCATCCGTTTTATCAGGCCGGAGGCGCTGCCGCATCTTTTCAACGCGCTGGATCAGTTAGGTTTGGCGGAACCCGGTTTCGATAGCGTTGCTGATGTTACCGCATGTCCCGGAACGGAGTCATGTAATCTTGCCATCTCCGACAGCTCACATATCTCGGTTGCACTGGAGAAAGTGATTCGCGAAGAATTTCCCGAGCTTATTCATAATAATGATATCAAGATTAAGATCAGCGGATGTCCGAATTCCTGCGGTCAGCACGGTCTTGCAGGCATTGGGTTGCACGGGAGTACGATCAAGGATAAACAGGGTAAGGTTCTTCCCGCCCTTGTTGTTCTGCTCGGCGGAGGTAATCTCGGTAATGGCGATGGTATTATTTCCGACAAGATCATCAAGATACCAAGCAAACGCGGGCCGGATGCGCTCCGCCTGTTGCTTAATGACTACGATGCAAACGCGGAGGAAGGAGAGTACTTCCATGCATACTACAAACGAATGGGGCGGAATTACTTTTACACGCTGCTTAAGCCGCTTTCGGATCTCACGACGGTCGTACCACAGGATTACGTCGACTGGGGACAGGAAAATAACTTTATCCTTCACACCGCAGTGGGCGAGTGTGCGGGCGTTATGATCGATCTTGTTTCTACGCTGCTCAATGACTCCGAAGAAAAGATCGACTGGGCAACGGAAGCGATACGCGCAAAACAATACGCGGATTCGATTTATCACAGCTACAGCTCAATGATCAATACCGCCAAGGCGCTGCTGCTTACTGCCGATGTTAAGCCAAGCACACAGATACAGACGATTCTGGATTTTCAGAAAACCTTTGTTGAGTCCGGGCAAATCAAAATGCACGATTTCAAAGAAACTGTGCTTCGGATCAATAAAAACGAACCGACTGAGGAATTCGCCATTGAATATCTCGAAAGCGCCAAAAATCTGCTGGCTGACGCTTTTGCGTTCCGGTCAGTTAAGGAAGAAGTGAACAAATGATTCCGACAATAAACGTATTCGGGAAACGACCCAGGGTTACGCTGGTGGGTGCAGGGCCGGGTGATCCGGAACTCCTCACGGTCAAGGCGGTGAACGCGCTCAGCACGGCTGATGTCGTCTTGTTTGATGCCCTTGTCAGTCAGGGAATACTCGACCTTATTCCGGCTGATATTCCAACGCTGTCAGTCGGTAAACGAGCCCGAAATCATGCACTGGACCAGGACCAGATTAACGAACTGATTGTTGAGTACGCATATCGGTTTGGCCACGTGGTGCGGCTTAAAGGTGGCGACCCGTTCGTATTCGGCCGCGGAACGGAAGAGTCTGAATTCGCCAGAGCGCATGGTCTTGACGTTGCCGTAGTTCCGGGGATATCGAGTGCGTTGGCAGTTCCGGCCGCCATCGGAGTGCCCGTAACTGCACGCGGTGTAAGCGAAAGCTTCTGGGTAATTACCGGAACAACGAAAAGCGGACAATTGTCGAAGGATATTGCACTGGCCGCGAGATCTTCTGCTACGCTCGTTATTCTGATGGGTATTTCGCGAATCCGGGAGATCATGGACGCACTGGCAAACGAAGGTAAAGGGAGTACGCCAGTTGCTGTCATTCAGAATGGCACGATGCCAAACCAAAAGAGTGTTATCGGTTCGGTCGACACGATCGCTGGCATGATGAAGATTGAAGACATCGCTTCGCCGGGTATTATTATCGTCGGCGATGTCGTGCGATTTGCCAACGAACTCCGCGCGGTCATTGAAGTTGCGAGAAATTATGAGTGATATTTAAAATTAAGATTATGTTGGAGCGAAATAACCTTTTTCCGGTGTT
>CBKWFZ010000407.1:0-4320 GCA_966673785.1 uncultured bacterium | reverse complement strand
CAGTAAGTGAGACTTCTCCAGAGCCACTCCATCGGTCCAAACAAAAAATAAGACATCCAGATATGGCTGAGGATGATCTGAAAGATCCAGATCACGATCACGATGTAATACACCTCCACGCGCGAAAACTGGCCCGCTAATCCAAACCCGACCCCATAAAACAGGACGGCGCAGATGAACGACTGCATCAGATAATTTGTGAGTGCCATCTGTCCGACGGGTTGTAACATCGCAAAAAGCCGGCGGAACAATCCGGTTTTATAGAGAACCATGATCAGGCCGAAAACTCCCAGGCCACGAGCGGCTCGCGAAAGCTCGTACATGCGGAAAGTTATGTTCTTCTCAACCTCAAAAAAGTTGAACTGATTCACTATCAATTGTTCAAGACGGTAATAAGACAGCGGCAAACCAATTCCCAGCCCGACGATCATTAAAAGCAAATACGTCCGAAGCGGATGTTCACCCTGAAGAATTCCAAGCTTGAAGAATGCCATTCCGAAAAAGATGAAAACGAGTGCGTCAAGAAAGAAATAGTAATACGTCTTAACCGTTTCCATGTGAACACTTGCATTCGCCCGGCGCTCATAGAGCGGGCCGAACGAGCCCGTCATTACGCCGATATGTTGCTCATGTTTCTTTTTTCTTGCTTCGATCTTCTGACTGTCTCTGAACCCCGTCATCGCCCCCAGTTCCTCCTTTTGTTTGTCCGTGAGTTTTGTTTTGGTTGTGTCGATCGCGGCAATCGCTTCACCACGCCGGATCATATCTTTCTTCAGATAAAGATCGCGGTTTTCCCGAACGGTGATGAGGATCACGCAAACCGAACCTGCGATGATGAGATGTACGGGTTTCAGACGGATAAACGGGAGGATGATAAATCCACACAAAGCATATTGGTAAAGGATATCGCCCGGCCACAGAAAAACAAATGCGTTGACGAAGCCAAAAACCATTAACCATAAATTGCGTCGTATTAATACCTGGGCCGGGATAATACCTTCGGCTCGTCGTTCAGCGCGGGACATGAAAATCAATATTCCTGCACCGAAGAGTAACGAGAAGAGCGCACGTTGCGTGCCCTCGGGAACCAAATCCAGAAAATACCAGATCGTGAAGTTGATCGTGCCCATTTCGCCCAAAATAACCGGGTCGCCGAATATTCCGAACCATGGAATGTTAAGCAGCAAAATACCGAGAAGGGCAAGGCCTCTCAGACCATCAAGAATAAGAATGCGTTCCTGTTGGCTCACGGGAGCCGGTGATTCGGTGAGGGATACAGAGGACATGTTGAAGCGGATTAATGTTAAGCCAATACTCCTATCAGAGTTGTAAGAATCTCGTCGGCGTTATGCGTGTAAAGTTCACCAGTCGAACCACTAACTTCAATCCCAGAAAACAGGGATGGCAGAGCGTGTCCGGACTTTCAGATCATGAGCAGCCTGCTGGCCTTTGCGATCAGATGAACCGTGTTACGGGCACCGAGCTTATGCAGCAGATTCTTGCGGTACGTTTCGACGGTGTGAAAGCTGATGTTGAGGTGTTGCGCCATTTCCTTCGTGGAAAACCCCTGTGCAAGTAGCAGCACAATCTCCCTTTCCCGTGCCGTGATTGGAGGTGCGCCAGCATTCTTATCCATGGCCGCTTCTGATTCCATGAAAACACTGTTTAGGATGTTGAACATTAAGCCATCCCTGTCACGGGCGTTGACAGGCTAATCCAAATCACATGAGAAGTGACGTTCAGCGCCGAAGCAAATGACCGCATTGTTTAAGAGATAAGCAAATTAATTCCGGAAGAGGCCTGAATCGTTTAAAAAAACGAGGTTTGGCACAACAGTCTTTATAGGTACCCCTTTCAATTATACACGACCTTACGCTCAAAATACCGCGCAAGCTGTTTGCCTGTTTCCCGCATCCGGATGAGCACGAGGCGCTGATCGCCTTTCAGCTGACAATAAATTTCCGGTAATTCGGCAGGCTGACGCTCGTAAAAAAAATCGGCCGGAAGTTGTCCGAGAAACGAACAGATCTTCACGAGGTCACCGAATGGAAACGTCTGCTCTGAATGCAACTGACGTCCAACAGCTGCAACGTCATAATTCAGGTGAGCTGCCAGGGAACCGACGCTTTTCTTCTTTTCACGCAGCAATTCCAGAATGGTCTGGTTGAAACGATTGACTTTTCCTTCGTGTGTGTACATCTTCTTCGGTGTATTGTAGATTTCCGGTCAACATGAAGATAACGCCCACATCTTTCGGATTTGAACGCCAGCGAAATATTTAGGGATAAATAAATCAGAAAACGTTTGAGGAAATAACGCTTTCAAAAAACAGGTCGTGCTGGCCCGGATGTTTTCACCAATTCAGGCCGGAGCAACGCTCTGCATCAGAATTGCGCAAAGCCACGCGCCGTAAGTCCCGAGCGCATAACCCAGCACGGCAAGCAGTACACCAACCGGTGCCAGCGATGGATGAAATGCAGACGCAACGATGGGTGCAGACGCCGCGCCACCGATGTTGGCCATGCTTCCTACGGCCGTAAAGAAAAATGGCGCCTTGATGACCCACGCCACGAATAACAGGATTCCGACATGAATAGATATCCAGATACAACCAACGAGAAAAAGCTGATAGTTATGGTAGATTGATTTCAGATCCATCTGCATTCCAATCGTCGCGACCAACACATACAAGAGTGCGCTTCCGAGTCGCGAGGCACCCACACCTTCGAGTTCCCGTGCCTTCGTGAACGACAATAGTAATCCGAAAGTAGTTGCAAGCACTACGATCCAGAAGAATGCCGAATCAAGGCTGAAGCGGTCAAGCTCCCACGACTCGGGAAGGCTCTCGACATACGGAACGATGTAATCCGAAAGCCAGTGCGAAAGACCTGTGAGACCGAAGGCAATTCCGAGGATGAGCATCGTATCCGGTAATGCAGGCATTTTAAGAATGCTGAGGCGGAATTTTTCTATCCGGGATTTGACGTCATCGATCGCCGAAGCGTCGGCCTTAAACACAGTATCGATCTTTTCCGAACGACCCGCTCCGTAAAGAATTACAGCGGTCCACACATTTGCCACGATAACATCAATGGTAACCATTATCGAAAACAGCGAAGCGCTTGCTCCAAACACCTCCAGCATCGCAGCCTGATTGGCTCCGCCGCCGATCCAGCTTCCGGCGATGGTCGACATGCCGCGCCACACTGCGTCGGGGCCTTCGCCGCCGACGAGATCAGGATTGAACATGGAAACGATCAATATCGCCAGCGGACCGCCGACCACAACTCCAAAAGTTCCGGCCAGGAACATGATCACCGCCCGCGGACCCAACCGCATGATGCTTTTCAGATCGATGCTCAACGTCAATAATATCAAACTCGCCGGAAGCAAATATCGCGAAGCCACTTTGTAGAGCGATGACTGCTCTCCTGAAATAATACCCAGCGAATTCAGCACTGAGGGAAGAAAATAACACAACAGCAGCGACGGCACATAGGAGTAAAACTTCTTCCAGAAGGGACGTTCACTTGCCGCGGTCGTAAAAACCGCGGCAAGAATTACCATGAGCATTCCGAGCACTACGGCGTCGTTGGTGATGAGAGGCTGATCCATGCACGAAGATCGAATTTCTTTCCGAAATCCGACTTTCACACGTGATCAATTCTTCATCCCACGCAGCCGTGACTATGAAGCACCATGATTCTTGTTACCGTTCTCCGAATTGGTAGAACACGCCCAGCTGCAATCCGCTATTGGTGATCTTTTCATCATCGTCCTCACTCACGTTACTCAAGCCGAACGCATAACGAAGATCCACACCAAATCCAGATGGTCGTTTGTAACTGAGACCTACCGGAATCGAAAAGTCGATCGAATTAACCCCCTCCTTAACGTCGACGCTGGTGTCATCGAATTTTTGCTTGGCACTCAGCAGAATGCCGAATTGCGGTCCGGCCTGAACCCGAAAGCCATCACCAAACATGTACTGCACCAACACCGGGATGTTCAGGTAATTCAGGTGTAGCCTGTTGTCGTCACCATCATTCCTGGATTTTGCGCCCTGCATCGAATAGACCACCTCAGGCTGAAGTGCAAATGCGTCGGACAAATGGATGTGGGCGAGACCGCCAATATGCAGCCCTACTTTGCTGTGGACGTCAATACCATCCCCTGCCAGCGTATAGATATTCATGCCTGCTTTAATTCCCGGGTCAACCTGAGCCGACGCGAAATAGCTGACTGTTGACAGCGCAACTAAAAAGGTAAAGATCTTTTTCATAAACATTGGTATTAATTAAGTTCTCCGGAGAATCTTGA
>CBKWFZ010000406.1:0-4329 GCA_966673785.1 uncultured bacterium | reverse complement strand
GGTTCCCGCGCCTCGATGTTCAGGAATGGGGACTGAATTTTTTCCGGAGCGTCAAGCGAATTCAGGAGGAAGCATACTGGAATCATGTTGATAATTCAATCCAGGGACTCGTAAATCAATCCGGCCTGTTAAAAGGAATCGAGAACATTCAGCCGCCGCTGCGACTGTCTTTTTCGCCGTATGTGACTGCATCGTACAATCACGCTGAGGAAACAGGTGAAGGTCAGTTTGCGCTCACGGGAGGAATGGATCTCAAATACGGTATCAACGAAAGTTACACGCTTGACATGAGTCTGATCCCGGACTTCAGCCAGGTTCAATCCGACAACGTCGTTCTTAACCTTTCAGCCTACGAAGTCCGTTTTGCTGAAAACAGGCAGTTCTTTACCGAAGGCACGGAGTTATTCAACAAGGGCAGTCTCTTTTATTCACGGCGGGTAGGCGCGACGTTTGGCGAAATACCTTACGATGAAAACGAGGAGGAAATCGTCAGCCAGCCGACGGCGGCAAATCTCCTTAATGCCACAAAGATTTCCGGCCGCAACAAGAAAGGACTGGGATTGGGCTTCTTCAACGCAGTAACGAACAAAACCAAGGCTCTGATCCGAAATAAAGAACACGGGACAACGCGGGAAGTAGACGTAGATCCGGTAACGAACTTCAACGTCGTTGTTGTTGATCAGAATCTCAAAAATAATTCGAATCTTAACTTCACCAACACCAGCGTCATCCGCACCGAAGGCGGAAAGGACGCCAACGTGGCGGGCGCATCACTTCTGCTCAATGACCGCACCCTACGTTACCGCGTGCGCGTTTATGGATCGGTCAGTAACATTGCGCGACGTCGTGCAATAGACACCGACGGTAACGAGACCGGTTTTAAATACACGCTTGAGCTTGCCAAGGTGAGCGGCAAATGGCAATATGGTCTTTCCAGAAATGTTGAATCAAAAAATTACGAGATCAACGATCTTGGTTACCTGAGAGCACCCAATGAAATCTCGCATTATGCATATGCGAGGTTTAATGTGTTTAAACCCTTCGGCATATTCAATCGCGTCAACGCGTATCTTTCGCTGTTCCATGACCAGCTGTTCGCGCCACGCGCCTTCAGTACGTTCGATGTTAATGCGAGTACCTATGCCCAGTTCAGGAACTTCTGGTCGATCGGATTTCGTTACGGCATAAAACCGGTGACAAGCTTTGATTATTTTGAACCACGAACGGAAGGATACTTTGTAGCGTTGCCGGCCTCAAGGAGTTATAACCTATCGCTTGAAAGTGATTCCCGAAAGCCGCTGAAGGGGAATTTCTACGGAGGCCGGTGGATGCGGGACGAATGGGATCAGTACTCGGACTGGATGGGAATCTTCCTTCGTTACCGCGTGAGCAACAAACTTTCGCTCAATGTTGAGGTAAACGGGGAGGAGTCGATCGGAGGTCGTGGCTACGTAACAAATACCGCTTCCGATTCGGAAGGCGAAATCATTTTCGGACAACGGAGCATCAAGACGGCTACGAACGTGGCCGGTATAAATTACACGTTCAACAACCGCATGGGGGTAAACCTCCGTGTGAGACACTACTGGAGCAGTGTCAAGTACGACGCCTACTTTAAACTCGAAAGAGAGGGTAGCCTGAGTGGAAGCAACTATTCCGGTATGGATGACAAAGGTGAGCATTTGCATGATACAAATTTCAACGCGGTGAACCTGGACCTTGCCTATTTTCTGCAGGTTGCTCCGGGATCGTTCGTGAACGTCGTCTGGAAAGATGCGATCCAGTCCCTGTCAACCGATTCGTCACTGGATTACTTCTCGTCATACCGTCAGGCGCTTCAGGCTCCGCAGACGAACAATGTATCCATCCGGTTTACTTATTTTCTTGATTATCTGACCATCCGCAAGTCGGTTTCAAGGTCCTGAGTTATCCGACTTCGACAGCGAGGTTAGCTGTGTATTAACACAGCATGACAAATAGGGTACGTCAGGGATTTCCCGGGACGCCGTTGTTACTGTTTTGGCCGGTTCAAAGCCGGACGCATGCGCCGGATATGGGATTTTATTTTACTTTTGGAAAAGGTTCGGATCTCCCGCTTCATCATGTATTTCTAACACATTGCACGAAAGTGCAGGATGGTTATCGGGCCGGTGTTGCGGACCTTTATAAAAAATGTGAATGTTATGAGCGTCGTGGCCAACCGGGAATTCAAATATGTTTCATACCTGTGGGACGAGAAGAAAGCGGAGCGATTCCAGGATGAAATTGACCTCCTGATCTATCGTTCCAATATTCTTGGTGCCGACCTGCGGATCACCAATTATGGTGGTGGAAATACGAGTTGCAAAACGCGTGAAAAGGACCCGCTCAGCGGAGAACTGACCGACGTGCTCTGGGTTAAAGGTTCAGGTGGTGACATCGGGACCCTCACACGCAAGGGTCTGGCGGGCTTATACCTCGATCGGCTCAATGCTTTAAAGAACCGCTATCGCGGTCTTGAGTTCGAAGATGAGATGGTAGCGCTGTTCTACCATTGTATTTACGACCTTGAATCGAAAGCTCCCTCAATTGATACGCCGCTCCATGCGTTTCTGCCCTTTACACATATCGACCATCTCCATCCTGACGCATTGATTGCCCTCGCTGCCAGCAGGGACGGTGAATCGATCGTAAGGGAATTGTTCGATGGATCGCTTGCGTGGATTCCATGGCAGCGACCCGGATTCGACCTGGGCCTTAAGCTTGAGCAATGTGTCGCGGAAAATCCGGGAATAACCGGCATTGTCCTGGGCGGCCACGGACTGTTCACGTGGGGTGCTACATCCTACGAGTGCTACCTGAGCAGCCTTTCCGTAATTGAAAAAGCATCGGCTTACCTGCATGATAACTTCGGAAAAAAACGTGCGGTGTTTGGCGGGATTCGCGTTCCAGCAGCCGAACGTGAGAAACGACTTGCCCGTGCAGGAGCGCTTGCCCCGGTGCTGCGCGGATTTTGTTCGAGTGAGCGCCACATGGTTGGACACTTCACCGATGATGAACGCGTGCTCGAGTTTGTCGGAAGTCACGACCTCGAACGCCTCGCACAACTTGGAACGAGTTGTCCCGATCACTTTCTCAGAACAAAGATCCGGCCTTTGATGTTGGATATTCCGGAAACATCAGGAGGAAATGGCCAGGAACTGAAGACGTTGATCGAGCAGCAATTCGAGCGTTACCGTGATCAATATCGTGAGTACTATACGAATCATCGCCGGCCGGGAAGCCCAGCCGTGCGCGATCCCAATCCTGTCGTGATTCTACTGCCCGGAGTTGGAATGTTCACATTTGCGAAAGACAAACCAACGGCAAGGGTATCAGCTGAATTTTATATCAATGCCATTAACGTCATGAAAGGAGCGGAGGCTGTCTCATCGTATGTCAGCCTGCCGTTGCAGGAGGCCTTCGATATCGAGTACTGGCAACTTGAAGAAGACAAGCTCAGACGCATGCCACCCGCAAAACCGCTTACCGGTAAGGTTGCATTGATAACCGGAAGCGCAGGCGGAATCGGAAAGGCAATCGCCGAAAAGTTTATTCACGAGGGCGCTGTTGTCGTTATCTGCGACAACGACGAAGCGCGACTGGCGGAAGCGGAGGCGGAGATGCAGAAGCAGTATAAACCGGATCAGTATATTACGACCGTCATAGACGTAACGAAGGCGGAAAGCATACGTGCCGCAATCATGCGTACAAACCTGGCCTTTGGTGGAATCGACATCCTGGTGAACAACGCGGGGATTTCGATCTCGCGCGGATTTACAGAACATACCGAAGAAGAATGGGACAGCCTTTACGACATTCTGGTGAAAGGACAATTTCTGATGTCGCAGACGGCGGTCCGCGTGATGAAACAACAAGGGTTGGGTGGAGACATTATTAACATCGCCAGCAAGAACGGACTGGTCTCCGGTCCAAAGAACGCGGGTTACGGTTCGGCAAAGGCGGCTCAGCTTCACATGAACCGGTTGATGGCCGCTGAACTCGGCGACGACAAAATCCGGGTGAACGCAGTAAACCCCGACGCGATCATTGTGGACAGCAAGATATGGAAGAGCGGCTGGGCAAAGGACAGGGCAAATGCGTATGGTGTTGCCATCGAAGATCTTCCCCGGTTCTATGCAGACCGCACACTCCTGAAGGATATCCTTTATCCCGCCGATGTTGCAAACGCGGTTTATGTTTATGTCAGCGGATTGCTGAATAAATCCACTGGCAATATGTTGAACGTCGATGGTGGCTTACCACCGGCGTTCCCGCGGTAGTCGCATTTCTAATGTAAGCAATAAAAAA
>CBKWFZ010000405.1:0-4330 GCA_966673785.1 uncultured bacterium | reverse complement strand
ATGAATCCGTGCCACACCCGCGAAGTTCACGCCCATGTCAACGATAAACGTATCCGGTTTCGGATTGGTGATTCGAACCGGCTTGATGATGTCAATAACCTTGATCGGTGGTTGCATCTGTACCGTTAGTTGCCCTGCAGGTCCGCGGGCAGCAACCGCATTCTTCCATTTTGCATCTCGCGCCGCGCTGACTGTGTTCCATCGCGTAATCTCTCTACGTGCATCATAGTGTTCCCCGAGGTAGACGCTGTTCTGCATCACGGGTCCGGATGCCGTTTGCCAGGTTTCGTCGGTGGGAACTACGGTGACCGTACCATCCGAGAACTGGAGATGAAGTTCAGCTTTCACGCAAGGTCTTCCGGTCTGTTGATATTCGCGTATATCCCAACGACCGAATAATTTTATCGGAAGCGGATTCCACCACCCGTTGCCTGTCATTACACCGAGTGCATTCGCGCCTCTTTTTATCATCGACGTGACATCATAGACGCTGTATTGCACTTCATTATCGTACGCAGTCCAGCCCGGATCAAGAACACGATCCCCGACACGCTTGCCATTCAGATACGCTTCATAGTACCCGAGTCCGCTAATGTAAAGTCTCGCCGCCCTGAGCGTCTTGCCTAGTAAAAACTCTTTACGGAACAGGGGCATTGCCGGATTTCTATAATGATCAATATCCAACGTCGGTTGTGGTTGGCCATCATCGATCCAGATTGCTTTCCAGTCTCCGGCGTCGAGCATCGCCGTTTCGAACCAGGCCACCTCGCTCAGTGATGCACGACCCTGTTCATCGAATACGCGCACTCTCCAGTAATAACGCGTGAACGGCTGCAACTCATGGCCACCGTATGAAATATGGACTGAATTCGACGATTCAACCTTTCCCGAATTCCACATGTCACCTTCACCCGCCGCAAGTTTTGATTCGTTACGCGCAACCAGAATTTCGTATGCGGATTGTTTTCCATCAACAACGCCCGCAGTGAACTGCCAGCTCAGTCGCGGTGAACGCGTATCAATCCCTAACGGATTTTTCACATACTCGCAGGTGAGGTTTACCGGGGCTAAATCGCTACCGGAAACGGGGTTCATGATCAGAAAAGAACACATTAACAGCGCTACGGTGTACACTGCACCCATTTTAGATTTTACCATGCGGGGAAGATTACTTATACGCGACGATCACTTCAATTTGATTTCCCGGTATTGATTCGAGAACAACATACATACTTTCGCGAATCTTTTCCATCCTGAACGCAATTGATTTTCCGTTCACGGTAACGTTGTGAGCCGAAACTGCACTGACCGGAAGAAGAATACGGAACTGCGTTGACAACATCGGTCCTTGCGCAGCAATCCGGATACGCCGCTCTGCCGGATGATGAGAGTAACTGTACGTCACCGCATCACCAACCGGGGCGTATGTAACGGAAACCGACGCGCTTTTCTCACCGCCGGCAATCCAGCGGGGCGAAAGCTGGATATGTCGGAATCGCGTACTCAGATCAACGATGCCTGCGAGCCCTTCAATCATTGCGCTGTAGACGGCGGCCTGGCCCCAGTTATCGGGAATTCCTTCGTCGACTGTTCCGTCGGGCGTATAGGCGACAGGCAATTTTCCCTTGTGGGATTTAATCAGCGCATGCAAACGTTTCAGAATATCGATACCATAGCTCTCGAATCCATTTTGAAACGCCGCCTTGGCAAGTTCTCCGGCTACGATGGTGTTTACGCCGCCGTTCATGTAAGAGCCTGGTTTGTAGTCAGCAAAATGAGGCTCAACCGGTGGATAAACGCCAAACCATTCGGCAAAAGAATTCAATTTGTTTTTTTCCTTCAGAGATAGATACGTTGCAATGATCGATTGTGCCATGGATTCCGTTGGCAGTCCGCGGTTGATATCATACGGATTCGACAGGCTGAGTGTATTGCGCTGATCCATCTTCAGATATGCGGGCTGCGGATCATCCTCAACAAAGTGGGCGTAAAATTTTCCATTCCAGCAGAGCGCGTTTGTCCGCGTTCGAAAATGGTCTGCTATCCCGATCCAATATTCGGAATTTTTCTTATCTCCGGTAGCTTCAAACATTTTCGAAAGCAACACGCTGGCATAGTACATGCCGCTGTTATCGCCATGCATGATTCCCATAGGCGTTTCGTCGTCTATGTCAAAGATTCCCTTCTGTACATTTCCGCCGTTACGCGTGTATTCTTCCCGCGAGGCCGGCAATTGCATAAAGTCCCACGTATCAAGCGTATACCCGCGTTTTACAAGCTGATGCCGCGATGACCAGCGCAGGGGGTCACGCATACTATAATGCATTCCTTTCACCAGTGCAGGGAGCCACTTACGAACGAATGCGGTATCACCCGTTGATTGATAGACCGCATAAACACCCTCAACCATAAGATATTCCAGGTCGGCTTCTACGGGCAGACGGTGCATCTCGATATTCTCGCCGGGAAATTCTTTCCAGTAACGCGGGTGAAATATTTTTTTACGGGTTCCCTCGCCGCCCCAGCCAAGCGGAAAGAAGTAATCAAAATAAAGACCCTCTTCGGTTTGATTCTCAAGATAAAACTCCAGGAAGGAATTCACGTCGGGGTGCAGGTATTTCATGGCCTTGAGCACGTGCACGTGATCGCGAATCCACGGAACAAATATGGTTCTTTGCTTTCCGCCCAATGTGGCGGTGTCGAGCTCGCGATCCGTAAAGAGATTCTTTTCCAGCGCATGAAGCAGGTTAGCGAACTCACCCGACGTGTCCTTGAAATGGGTTTTCTTCTGGGAAACCCCAACGAAGGATACGCCGAGCAGAATAAACAGAACGACTAATTTCATGTGGATGCCGATTACTTGGTGCAACCGGAATTTCAGCAATTGCAACTTCCATGTAATCCTTTACTATCCTGCTTTTATAATTAATTCAATTATCAGAATAGTACAGGACGACAGAATCACCTGATAACAGCAAATTTCGTTATGAAAACCGCATTACTATCGATACTAATCCTCCTGCATTCTCCGGCTGTCGGCCAGGAAATGAAACATTGGTTCCCGTTCGCTCCCACCGATTACTTCAGGTCGGATGTTGTAGACCTTTCCGGATGGCTTGACAAGCCCGCGGGCAAACATGGGTTTCTCACGATGCAGGGCGACGACTTTGCGTTTGAGAATGGGACTAAAATAAAGTTCTGGGGCGTAAATATCTGCAGTGACAAACCATTTTCGGACCAGGTGGAAGTGCGTGACTGGGTACGCCTGATGTCGAAATACGGGATCAACGGCGTCCGGTTTCACAAGTTCACCTGGGATGCCACGGATGGCATACACTCCACCCGTATCACACCGGAAAAGTGGGAGCGCTTCGACTATTTCTGCAAGACTTTAAGCGAGGCCGGAATCTATTACAGCTGGTCACATATCTATGGACATCGGCTCATGCCTGCCGACAGCGATCGGGTGATTGCGTATCAGGAAATACGGGACACGAGGTTCCCCTGGTCACATCTCAATGGAACAACTGCTTCATTGGTAAACTTTGCGGAAGACTTGCAGGCGGTGAATATCGAACTCACCATAAATATGCTGAACCATGTCAACCCGTTGACCGGTGCGCGTTACGCCGACGATCCGGCACTCGCATTCATTGAGCTTCAGAACGAGGACAATATCTTTTGGGGTGCTATCGAGGAGACACTGAAACAGACACCCACGTACCGACGATTATTGTGCGAAAAGTTTTCACAATGGTTGAGGCAAAAATATGGATCCGACGAGGCATTGATGAAAGCCTGGGGCGGAAAAGGACTTGATGAAAGCCAATCCATCGCGAAAGCGAATATTTACCCGAACCCGAATCATGGTTACTTCTCCCACGCCTATGAGGAGGCATTGAAGGCAAACCAGCCGGTGCAGCCGCATATCGCCGACAGAGCGGCTTTTCTCTATGATGAGCAGATGAAGTTCTATGACAGGTTCATAGAGGCTATCCGCGAAACCGGCTACAGGGGCGTGATTGTCGGAAGCTGCTGGCAGGCGGGATCGGGAATTACGCACTTCTACAACCTTATGGCCGATTACAACGCTGGCGCTATTGACCGGCACAACTACTTCGGCGGAGGAACCGGTCATAGTTTGAAACCCGGAAACGTCAATAACGAATCGATGTTAAGTAACCCGGGCTCAGGACTGCTCAGCACCGGATTTCAAATGGTTCGCGGAAGACCCTTTCAGATTTCCGAATGGATGAGTCTGATACCGAACGAATGGGTTGCCGAAAGTGCTCCGATCATAGCCATTTACGGCCTGGGACTTCAGGGTTGG
>CBKWFZ010000404.1:0-4336 GCA_966673785.1 uncultured bacterium | reverse complement strand
TATGCCAACGGATTCAGTCCGAACGCACCGCCGAATCCGGACCTGAAGTGGGAGTCCACCAGTCAGGCCAACGTGGGTTTTGAGGCGACGCTGCTGGAAGATGTCACACTTACATTTGACTGGTTCAACAAGAAAACATTCGACATTCTTCAGAATCCCCGCATACCGGGCTACATCGGCGCCATATCAAATCCTGCAGCCAACGTGGCTGATATGGAGAACAGAGGGATTGAGATCGACCTTGGGTATCGCCGCAAATTCGGTGAGCTGGAGTTTTCCGCGAATGCAAACGTTTCGAAGATCACGAACGAGGTTACATTTCTTGGAAACGGAATCGAATACCTCTCCGGTGGTCAGACGTTCCAGGCCAGCAGCTACCCGATTACGCGGACCGCTGTCGGACAACCATTCAATTCGTTCTACGGATTCCAGACACTTGGCGTTTTCCAGACACAGGATGAAATCAACGGCTACGTGAGCAGTGAAGGTGACATGATTCAGCCGAACGCGCAGCCCGGCGATTTTAAATGGGCCGATATCGATGGCGATGGAAACATCGACGGCGATGACCGGACATTCATTGGAAATCCTTTCCCGGAATGGACATTCGGTCTGACTATTAATATGAATTATAAAGGATTTGATTTTATGATGATGGGTCAGGGCGTTGCAGGGAATCAAATCTTCCAGGGGCTCCGTCGCCTCGATGTTGCTTATGCGAACTGGCAGTCGGAAGCGCTCGGTCGCTGGACCGGTCCAGGTACATCGAATGACTATCCGAGAATATCCACGCAGGACCCGAACAACAATTTTACGAATCCTTCCGACTTCTATCTCGAAGATGGAGACTACTTCCGGATTAAGGTAATGCAGTTAGGTTATACCCTTCCTGAATCGATCTCCAGCAAGGCCGGCATGACCCGCGCAAGAATTTACCTGATGAGCGAAAACCTCCTGACCTTCACAAAATACACCGGATTCGATCCTGAAATAGGAGGCAACGTGATCAGCATCGACCGCGGTATCTATCCGCAGGCGAGATCAATCCTTATCGGAGTTAACGTTGGATTTTAACGCTTAACAACTAGAACAATGAAAACACGATTAATTAAATACATGACGATCTGGATGGGGGTGTTCTTCATCGCCTCCTGTTCGGATGAATTTCTTGAAGTTGAGCCACGCGGGCTCGATCTCGAATCTACGTACTACAAAAACCGCGAAGAGGCATATAACGGACTGATCGCGGTCTATGATGTGGTCGGCTTCATGAGCGGCGGACTCGTTACCAAGGTCGGAGCCGTGAACAGTGCCGCAGACGATCACTATGCCGGTGGTGGCGGTCCTACCGATATGAATGTATTTCAGGTTTGGTCGAATTATACATTGAGTCCCGATGTCGGTCCACAGGAAGCGTTGTGGGCAAAGGGATATCAGGGGATATTCCGTGCAAATGTGTTGTTGTCTAAACTCCCCGATGTGCCAATGAGCGATTCGGAAAAGGCTCGTTTTACAGCCGAGACGAAGGCGCTACGTGCATATTTCTACTTCGACCTCGTGCGGTTGTTCAAGAATATCGTTTTGACAACGGAGCCCATCACACCAAACGAAATGTACAACGTGACGCAGGCTCCTCCTGCCGATGTATATGCACAGATCGAAAAAGATCTGGTGGAGGCAATTCCAAATCTGCCAAATAAAGTTTCCGGTGCTGAAGCGGCACGTCTCACTGCAGGTGCGGCAAACGCATTGTTGGGCAAAGTCTATTTGTATCAGGAAAAGTTCGACGAAGCTGCAGCTACTCTTGCGAAAGTGAACGGTCCGAATCCCGGTCAGGAGAATGCGACCTATGGATACGATCTGCTTGACGACTACGGCGACCTCTTCCTGACTTCAAACGAGTTCAATAAAGAGTCAATCTTTGAAATTTCCTATACCAACGAATCCGCCGGAAACTGGGGTTGCTCTGCCTGCTCCGACGGTAATATCCTCGCTGTGATGGCCGGCCCCAGAGGGTTCTCCGTCACGGCAGGAAACGAAGGACAGATTCCCGCATACGTGTCAGGCTGGAGCTTCTTCACAATCACGCCCGGCCTGGTTGAAGCCATGGAAGGCGATCCACGTTATCCCCACACGATCGCCGATATCGGACGGTGGAAGGAGGAAGGCAAGGTCAACTATACGCCCGGTTACATGGACACCGGCTATTTCCTTGAAAAGTTTGCTGCAAAACAACAGGACCGCTGGGGCGGTGCCGGTGATGCAGACCTCAACTATCCGCACAATGTCTATGAGATCCGTCTGGCGGATACCTATCTCATGGAAGCGGAAGCACTTGTTCGCGGTGGTGGAAATACAACCCGCGCGCAACAACTTCTCGACGCCGTGCGCGCGCGTGTCGGGCTTCCTTCAATTCCCGCAACCTTTGACAACATCTTCAATGAAAGAAGACTGGAACTGGCCGGTGAAGGTCACCGCTGGTTCGACCTCGTAAGAACCGGTCGTGCAGCCGATGCGTTGGCGTTCAAGGGCTTTCAGGCCGGTAAGCATGAGATACTGCCGATTCCCCTGCTGGAACTTGAGAATACTTCCCTGCAGCAAAGCAAGGAGTACGGTGGTAGTTTATAATTCTTAATCGAACGTATTTATGAAATTCAATTATAGATTAAAAGCAGTTGCCGCAATGATCATCGGCGCGGCTGCGATCACGGGTTGTCAGCCCGACTCCTTTGACGAGGAGCTCGGCGCGCTGCCGGAGCCGGCCTTTACCGCTGTGCCGCTCGCGTCCAATCCCAACTCCGTAGTGTTTACGAATACTTCAACCAACGGATTTCTCCAACAGTGGGACTTCGACAACGGTGTGAAGTCGACAAACGCAAAAGACACTGTTCATTTTGTTTATGCCGGTGAATACGACGTGGTACTGACGGTATTCGGACAAGGCGGTCACAAAAGCCTCGTTCAGAAAATTACGATTGCCAATGACGACCCGTGCAGTAACGTGACGCTCGACAAGCTCGCCGGACCGTGTGGCGCCGAAGCCAAAACATGGGTGTTAAAGCCTGCTGCAGGTGCCCTCACCGTTGGCCCTCCCGACGGATCCGTTTGGTGGTCGAACGACGGCGCTTATGTAGTGGATCCCAATGTTACATGTCTATTCAATGACACCTGGACCTTCACCCGCGAGGGCGACATGATCTTCGATAACCAGGGTGACCAACGCGTCGACGAAGAGGGGGGCGCAGCATGGCCAACCGATATCGGACTGGCTGTCGGATGCCATGATCCGTCAGCGATTCCGGCCAAGTACCAGGCGTGGGGATCGGGTAATCATCAGTTCGAGCTCACACCGACCAATCTTAAAGTCAGAGGTACCGGCGCTTATATGGGAATGTACAAGGTTGGCGAGAACGGGACTACGGCAAATCCCGAAACGGAGATCAACTACCAGATCGTTGAGCTAACTGCTACAAAACTGGTTCTCAAAAAGAGTTTCGACTGGGGTTACTGGAAGTTTGAATTTGTTCCGAAGTCCGATGCAGTTGAAGGAGCAGATGTGATCCAGGGTGGCGACATGGAGGATGAATCCAAGTGGAACATTTTTGGCGCCGGTGTAACCGAAACGACAACGGAATTCGCCGATGGTGTGCTGAAACTGAGCAACGGCACCGGTACGGCTCAAACCAACGTGATTATCTGGCAGGCTGTGGAAGTGCAGGCAGGAACGTACAAGTTCTCCGCCGATGTAAAGGGATCAGGTGCAGCTAACTCATGGCTTGAGCTATACTTCGGATCTGCTGCGCCCGCCGACGGCAGCGATTATTCCGATAATCTTTATACCGGTCTCAATACCTGGGATGGCTGCGGTGCTAGTGCATTCGACGGCAACCTCGCGGTTCTGGGTTGTAAACTGATCGATGGTTCGCCCGCCCCCGGTAATGGGCAGAACGGAGAGATCACGTTTGATTCTGCCGGAACCATTTATGTGGTGCTCAAGGGCGGAAGCTGGGATGGTAACCTGGGCACAGAGGGAATTACGATCGATAATGTGAAACTGGTAGAAATACCATAGTTAGCCTTCATACAATTAAAATTTGGTAAAGGAATAATCCTCAGAAACCCCTGCCGGCGAAAAAGCTGCGCAGGGGTTCGTTTTTAAAAAGGCCGATTTGCTTGTCGCTCAATCGATTCGGCGGAGGTGACGTAGATAAGAAGTATGACATCAGCGCGATGCTGTAGCCATGAGGTAGCGCGCCTGCACGATCGAAACACATGCTACTTGTAAATTTGGTTATTAGTTTGGGTAGAGGGAGACGTCTGACGTCGCTCTCGGTTT
>CBKWFZ010000403.1:0-4337 GCA_966673785.1 uncultured bacterium | reverse complement strand
AATAGTCTTAGCGTGGAAGTTTGTGAGGACAACGACGTCGGCGGAAAGACAGGCACAACGAACAATGCCTCTGACGGGTGGTTCATTGGCATCACGCCTGAACTTGTAACAGGTGTCTGGGTTGGCGGCGATGAAAGGGCCATCCATTTTCCGGACTGGCATTCGGGGTCCGGGGCACATACGGCCATGCCGCTTTGGGATCTGTTTATGCGAAAAGTGTACCGGGGGCACGAAGGCTATGGGAAGCAGCGTTTTAAGGTGCCTTCCGGTCTTTCCATGCAGGAATGTCCGCCATCACCGGAATATGAAATGTCGCCCGCGGTGTATTAACGGCGGCACCACTTTTTCTAGGGTATGCGGAAATACACGAAGGTATGGAACAACGAAAACTACGGGATGCCAATGATACGGTTTGGACGTGCAAAGAAGCAAGGCTAGTATCCGGCACGAATGGAGAAAATGCCAATTCGAAAGCCCTCAAAAGGAACGGGAGAGTTCCGGTTATCTGTACTCCTGAGAGCGGTTCTACCACGGTCAGGCTGGAGTTGCCCGAAGACTGGGCGGAACAATTATCGGATCAGGAGCTCGTTGACGCTATCGTCGGCGTCCGTGACAAGTCGTAATTCAGCGACTGATCACCTGATAGGCCTTCTGCCCGTCGCGTTCCGTCTCCCGGATAACGCGTGTTTGCTGTAGTTCAACAAGCATCTGATCAATCGTAGGTAAGTTTTCCTTCCCGAGATGATTCAGTAATTCCTCATACGTCTTGACGTCGTTGGGTGCTTTACGGAAATCCGTAATAAAATTAAGAATATCGATTTTCTTCATGCTGAGCTTTTTTACGGAAGTTCGCATCAAAGGTTTCCCCGGGGACGATACAAAAACAAAGGTGCCGGCATGAGCCGGCACCTGCAACGAGCCTATGTGATTACGGCTAACGGCTAGACATCATCCCGAAGGCTTGTACCATATTGATAAACTCGGCACGATACCCTTCTTTGTCCTCTCCACGTGCGCCTTCAGCTAACTGTGCCACGTCATCAAATGTGAATCCGCCCGCGAAAGGTGAGTCACGCAATAACATTCCAAACGAAGCCACCGATGCCGCCCATCGGAAGTTCTCGGACGTTTTCGAGAGTTCGATCCCGTTGTCTTTCAGTGGTTGTACAATAAGCTTGCTGGAGGTTCCCTGCGGTGCCTTGTACCGGAACTTGACCGTAAGCAATTCATCGCTGTAACTTCCCTGTTTAGCAGGTTTCTGTTTCTGATATTTCAGCTCATCGATCCTGAAAAATTCACTATCCACTCCTTCGGGAATTATTTCGTAAAGCGCGGTAACGGTATGGCCCGAACCAAGATCGCCGGCGTCCTTTTTGTCATCGTTGAAATCCTCATGATTTAGCATCCGGTTTTCGTAACCGATGAGCCGATATGCTTTCACCTTCGTTGGGTTGAACTCGACCTGCAGCTTAACATCCTTTGCGATCGTGAAGATCGTACCCCCAAACTCGCTTACAAGAACCTTTTTCGCTTCGCCAAGATTATCGATGTACGCATAGTTTCCATTACCCTTGTCGGCGAGTTTCTCCATTTTTGAATCCTTGTAGTTACCCATACCGAATCCCAGAACCGTCAGAAATATGCCGTCTTTCCGTTTCTCCTCGATCATGCGCTCAAGCTCGGCGTTACTCGAAGCGCCGACGTTGAAGTCGCCGTCGGTCGCAAGTATCACGCGGTTGTTACCCTCAGCCTTGAAATTGCCCTTTGCAACGGAATAGGCGAGCTGAATACCTGCGCCGCCTGCGGTTGATCCGCCCGCTTCAAGGCGTTCCAACGCATCCAGTATGCGCGACTTGTTTTCGCCCCGCGTCGGCTCAAGGACAAGACCTGCCGCACCAGCATACACCACAATAGAAACCATGTCGTCCGGGCGAAGTTGTCCGACAAGCATCTTAAACGAAGACTTCAGCAGCGGAAGTTTGCCGGGATCGCCCATTGATCCGGAAACATCGATGAGGAAAACCAGATTTGACGGCGGAAGATTATCCACCGGGATTGACTTTCCCTGTAAGGCGATACTCACCAGCTTGTGTTTGGTGTTCCACGGCGCGTTTGAAACTTCAGTATGTATAGCAAACGGATGCTCACCATCAGGTTGCGCATAGGTGTACCGGAAGTAGTTAACCATCTCCTCGATCCTCACCGCATCCTTTGGCGGACGCTGGCCATTGTTAATAAATCGTCTGATATTACTGTAGGAAGCCGCATCAACGTCAATTGAAAACGTCGAGAGCGGATTACGACGCGCATCGTGGAAAATATTCTCGTTAATGTATTCGTACTCTTCCGTATTGTGCGCGACCCGGTCCTCCATCGGCGCGGCCATCGGATATCGATGCGTTTTTGATCTCGCTCCCCGGATCGTTACACCCGCAACCCGCCCCTGAAGTGCTTTTCGCTCGCCATATCCCGTCACTACTACCTCCTGCAAAGCCTGAACGTCCTCCGCCATCGTTACGTTGATCGTCTTGTGCGGCCCGACCTTTTTTTCAACCGTCACGAAACCTACAAACGAAAAAATGAGAACGTCATTTTCGCTATTAACGGTGATCTGATAGCGTCCCTCTGCGTTAGTCGCAACGCGCGTTGTCGAACCTTTCACCATTACGTTTACTCCGGGCAGCGGTGATCCATCGGCCGATGCCGTCACGATGCCCGTAATCATCCGTGCTTCCGGCGTGATTCCGAAAGTGCATGTTATCAGGATGAGGAGAAGTGCCATTTGCCTTACCATACGATTTTTGGTTTTGTTTCCCACTTGATGCAGGTGGCAGCACGATTCCATAACACCGGCTAAAATATTTTTTCAATATATCCTGACAAGGATATCCAAAACATCCTGAAACGCCGGAACTCCATGCCTTTCAAAAAGAAAGAGGTTGCCGTGAAACAACCTCTTTCGGAAATAACCTGAGCTAAGCTCCGTCATTCGTACTTCAACACAACAGCGGGGCTTTGTCCGGCGGTCTTTCTGATCTGGAAGATAACCGTGAGCGCCGCAATAATAATGCTTGTAACGGCCGCGACCAGAAACACCCACGGCGATAACGTTGTGCGAAATGCATAACGGGAAAGTAATTCTGACGAATAATACCATGCAACCGGAATAGCGATCAGATTCGAAATCAGGATCCAGACTGCAAAATCCTTAAGCATTAATACAGATAGTCCCGAAGTGTTGGCACCAAGGGCCTTGCGGATTCCCATTTCTTTTCGTCGTTGTTCTGCTATGTAGGAAGCCAGCCCATATAAACCAAGACAGGAAATTACGATAGCCAGCAACGTGAAATAACCAAAGATTTGTGCATTCTGTGTCTCAGTTCCAAAGTAGCTGTCGTAGTAAGCTTCATAGTTTCTGAAGTCGGGAGGCAGTTGAGGAAAGAGCTCACGGTACTTGTCCTCAACCAGTTTCTTCACCTCCTCAGGATTTCCGGTTGTTTTTACAAATCCGAACTGACCGTCGTCGGGGCTATAGAATATCATGAGCGGCCCCATGGCAGAACGCATACGCACGAAGTTGTAGTCGGTTACAACACCAATGATCTCAAACCGCCACTCACCGTTCTGAATAGTCTTTCCAACCGGATCAGCAAACCCAAGGATATCGCCCATCCGTTCATTGACAACGACTTTAAAGATCTTGTTCGCCGTATCCAGCGCAACCTCACCGGGTTGGAAGTATCGGCCCTGCTCCACGTCAATTCCAAAGGTCTTCAGGTAGCCATCGTCAGCACTTGTCGATGAGATCAGGACATCCTGTGAAGGATCCTTCCCTTCCCAGGAATAACCACCTCCGTTGGAGAATATTTCTGTCGGGAGGTGTCCTGCCGTCGCCACGTGATTTACACCCGGTACTTGCGCGAGCTCTGTTCGGAGCGCTTCGATATTTCGTTTTGCTTCATCCTCGAGTTTGAAGTAGAAAACATTTTCCATGTTCAACCCGGTCGGCAGGTTTCGCATGTGCGTCAATTGCTTATACAGGAAGATGGAAGTAATGATGAGCGCTATCGAAACAGAAAACTGAACGATCACAAGCGCACTCTTGAAAGTACCCTTTCCGGTCACCTGAATTGACTTCAAAACGCTGGAGGGATTGAAACCGGAGAGGTAAAAGGCAGGGTAGAGTCCCGCGAGCACGCCGGTAAACACCGCAATACCAAGTAGCGACATCACTGTTACCGGGTCCGTATATTGTAGAGAAAGTTCCTTTCCGATCACCGGATTTACGACCGGGAGCAGGACCTCGACAAGGATCACTGCAAAATTAAGCGAGATCA
>CBKWFZ010000402.1:0-4338 GCA_966673785.1 uncultured bacterium | reverse complement strand
GAAAATTTTTTGGTTGTGTCTGAGTGTAGTCCCGGTCTTGTCAACGGCACAGGGTTTGGTCAATGTCGTTGGGCGTACGACGACAAGTTTGAATGGAAAATGGCAGGTGATTGTTGATCCTTATGAGACCGGATTCTATACCTACCGATTTACTGAAAATGAGAATGGTTTTTTCAAAGCAGCTAAACCTTCCGGCAAGGATGATTTCGTCGAGTACAGCTTTGATGGGGCAGAGCAGTTGAATGTGCCTGGCGACTGGAATTCCCAGAAGGCCGAGTATCTGTATTACGAGGGTACGATGTGGTATCACAAAGCATTTGTGCACAAGCCAACCCGGGAGAAAAGATACTTCCTTCATTTTGGAGCGGTGAATTATCTGGCAGACGTTTATCTGAACGGTCGTAAAATCGGTAAGCATGAAGGTGGCTTTACGCCATTCCACTTCGAGGTGACCGAGCATTTGCGCACGGGTGAAAACTTTGTTGTCGTAAAGGTTGATAATAAACGCAAGAAAGATAATGTGCCGACCGTGAATACCGACTGGTGGAACTATGGTGGGATAACGCGTGATGTCAGTCTTGTTGAAACCCCTGAAACCTTTATCGACGATATGGTGATCCAATTGCAGAAAGGATCCTCCGATAAAGTTTCGGGTTTTGTGAAACTCAATGGAACGAAGACCCGTCAGGAGATTGTGGTCAGTATTCCTGAAGCAAAAGTTAAAAAACAATTTCTGACAAATAGTGATGGGGTTGCCAAGGTTGAATTTTCGGCAAAACTTAAGCGGTGGACCCCTGAATCGCCCGTGTTATATCAGGTCGAGGTCTATACCGAAGAAGATACCCTTAGGGACGAAATCGGTTTCAGAAATATTGATGTATCAAACCAGGACATTCTCCTTAATGGAAAATCAGTCTTTCTAAGAGGCATTTGTCTTCATGAGGAAGTTGCTCAACGGAAAGGAAGGGCGCATTCTGAGTCGGATGCGTTACTATTATTGACGGCGGCTAAAAACCTCGGTTGCAACTACGTGCGTCTCGCTCACTATCCGCACAACGAGCATATGGTTCGGATGGCCGACAAGCTTGGGCTCATGGTTTGGTCGGAGATTCCCGTTTATTGGACAATTCAGTTTGATAATCCAACGGTTCTGGGAAAAGCACAGCGACAGCTTGAAGAGATGATCGCTCGCGACAGAAACCGGGCTTCGGTTGTTTTGTGGTCCGTCGGAAATGAGACCCCAGTTAGTGATAGTCGAAATGAGTTCATGAAAAAACTCATTGAGAAAACACGCGAGTTGGACAATACAAGACTCGTTACGGCCGCACTCGAGATAAAGGGTTGGGAGGGA
This sequence comes from uncultured bacterium, assembly GCA_966673785.1. GTDB lineage: Bacteria > Bacteroidota > Bacteroidia > Cytophagales > Cyclobacteriaceae > Ohtaekwangia. Next base: position 2,987 of record CBKWFZ010000402.1, on the reverse strand, counting down.
GAGCAGATCTTGATTGACGATCCGCTCGGGGAGTATGTTGATGTACTTGGGTGCAATGAATATGCCGGGTGGTACACGCCGTGGCGGAAGGGTCTGGAAATGGTTCCATGGGCTACCCCTTTCAGTAAGCCGCTTATCATCAGTGAATTTGGTGGTGAGGCCCTGTATGGAAATCACGGGAACAAGGACGTCGCCTCGAGCTGGAGTGAGGAGCATCAGGAGCAGCTTTATCAGAGACAGGTGGCAATGCTTTCCCGTATTCCGTTCTTGCGCGGTACTTCACCGTGGATACTTTTTGACTTCCGGTCACCGAAACGATTGCTGCCGGATTTGCAGGACGGCTGGAACAGGAAGGGACTTCTTTCCGAGCAGGGGCATAAAAAGAAGGCCTACTTTGTAATGAAGAAATTTTATCTGGAACAGAAAAAGAGATGGGATTGAATAGAATTGATCTGGTCAGGTGCTGCCGTCGAACTATGCCTGAACTCAACGTATTTGGTTTGATGGGATTAATGCATCATTGTTTTCAGCGCATAAGAGGTGCGAGATCGAACCGTTCAGGCTTGACGATAAGGCTTCGCATATTCGGATACTTGTGTGCCGTGGTACTTGCAGCGGGTTGTCAGTCACGAAACTCTGATGTCAGCGAAGCAGACACAATGCTGGATTCCATTGCGGAGACATCGCATGGGTTTTCGCTGGTAGGAACCTGGACTAGGGTTGCAGACTCGGAAGGTGCGATTGATCAGGAAAAAGGCATTGCTTCAACAGAGGCGGCCGAATTTTCTCCTGATGCAAAATTTATAATTTCCGGTTCCAAGAAAGGGCGCGAAGTTATACTCTGGGAAACAGTGTCGGGAAGCAAGATCTGGGAAAAGAAATGGAACGAAGAGATCGAAGCGGTTGCGTTCTCGCGTGACGGCAGCTGTGTAGCGATAGGCGGCGAGGATCATACGATAAAGATCCTGAACGTGCGTGATGGATCGATTCAGAAAGAGTTGTCCCTTAATGCCTCCGTTGACGGCCTACGTTTTTCCCACAAGGGTGATTTGTTGGTTGGCGGGGATGAGCACGGATTGGTTCATGTGTGGCGGACTTCGGATTGGTCAAAGATGTCGACGATAGTGCATGGGGACGAGTATGGTCCTGTCAATGGCAAGCAGGCTGTTCAAGCCGATGTGAATTCGATTGACTTTTCTCAGGACGATGGTTACATCAGTTCGGCGGGTAGAAATGGACTCGTGAAGATCTGGAGTGCTTCCGATATGAACTTGATCCGTACATTAAAGGGCCACACCGGTTCGATAAAGTCAGCCCGTTTCTCGCCAGACGGTAAGATACTGGCATCTGCTTCAGCATCGCCGGATTCTTCTGGTGATAACAGTATCCGAGTCTGGGATATTAAGAGTGGTGATCAACTCGCGGAATTCAAACATGTTCTTGGTATGGAGGCCGTGGAGTTTTCACCGGACGGTACGTTCCTACTGGCAGGGGGTCGGGAGGGAGGTGGTTACGATGCTGCCGAGATTACCCAGGGATTTATCTATGTGTATAAGATTCCGGTGGATCCGAGAAAGGATCCAATTTCACTCGCCAAAAAATACCCCGTGTTTCGAACTGAATACTTGCACTTCGCTCGCGGTGGGAAACAACTTGTCAGCGCGCATGAAGATGGTACTATACGGCTCTGGACTGTTATCAGTAACGATTAAACAGGACTTGTAATGCTGATAGGCAAATCAAAATGATCAATTGAAATCAGACTTAAGATGGAAAACAGGAAAACACTTTTGTATAAGACATTTTTGATTGTCAATGTTGCGTTTCTCGCCACGTTGTCTTGTAAAGGCCAGCAGAGTTGGCCCTGGGAACCAAATCCCGGAACCCAGGCAACCGTGCTTTTGTTCGGAGACACCAACATTCAGGGGCGCACCGATCCAGCCGAACCATTCGGGAGCGTTTTGAAAACACTTGAGAAAGCCGATCTCCGAATTTGTAACCTGGAGGGAGCGTTTGCGGGGAGTTCAACCGATCCACGGGTTCCGGATATTCCGCATAAAGAATCATGGAGGCACTCAGAGCCGCAGATGGTGCAGGGCTTGACAAAGGCGGGTATTGACATAGTCGGTGTCGCAAACAACGTAACCTACCCGTGGCAGGCGCTGCTGAGAAGCCTGGAGGTGCTTGACAGGAATAAGATACATCATGCTGGGGGTGGATTGAATCTGGAAGATGCGCATAAGCCTGTAGTTATCGAACGAAATGGAGTCAGGTTTGGATTTTTGTCATACGCCTGCACTGTTTTTCCATATCAGCATGCTGCAACGCGAGATGTGCCTGGAATTGCATCCGTCCGCGTAGATACATATTACAAGCCCGTCAGAAACCTCGATAAACCCGGTATGCCAATGATCACCGTTACAATTCCGGACGCGGAGGAATTGGCGCGCATGGTCAATGATGTGCATGAATTAAGGAAGAAGGCAGACATAATTATTGTCTCGTATCATTGGGGCGTTTCAGATCGCGATGAACTCATCGATTATCAGGTCACTATCGCGCATAGTGCAGTCGAGGCGGGTGCAGATGTAGTAATGGGGCATGGCAATCATATGGTTGCTGCCGTAGAAATGTTCAGGGATAAGCCGATATTTTATGGATTAGGGAACTTCGTTTTCGATTGGAGTAAGATGAGGGATCGGCACAAAGATGGACTCGCTGTGAAACTGGACATTAAGGGCAAAATGATTGATCGGGTATCCTTTGTGCCTCTTAGGCGCGATGAGAACAACAATCCGGAATTTTTGAATCCTAACACCGGCGTTGGAGCTGAGATCATTTTGAGAGTGAAGTCCCTAACCCGGGACCTATCGGTACTTACGTTGGGCAGCAACGAAGTCATCGTTACTCCTAATCATCTACAAGGTTCATCCGAAATGATTCGCGAGGGCCGGCAATAAACCTTGCAGCGGAAATTTGAAAGTATT
>CBKWFZ010000401.1:0-4342 GCA_966673785.1 uncultured bacterium | reverse complement strand
TGCAGCCACGATGGACTGGATGGCGCAGGAGCAGGAGCGTGGTATTACTATCACCTCTGCGGCTACAACCGTGTTCTGGAATTACCGCGGTAACAAATACAACGTAAATATTATCGACACTCCGGGTCACGTGGACTTTACCGTTGAGGTGAATCGTTCGCTCCGGGTTCTCGATGGACTCGTGTTTCTGTTCAGCGCCGTTGACGGCGTCGAACCACAGTCAGAAACCAACTGGCGTCTCGCGGACAACTATAAAGTAGCGCGTATTGGATTCGTCAACAAGATGGACCGTGCTGGTTCTGATTTTCTTGGCGTTTGCAAGCAGGTAAAAGAAAAACTCGGAAGCCACGCGGTAGCCCTTCAGCTGCCTATTGGTTCTGAGGAAAATTTCCGCGGTGTTGTCGATCTCGTCAATAACCGGGGTATTATCTGGAACGAAGCCGACAAGGGAATGACCTTCGAGGTTGTGCCGATTCCGGCTGAGATGGAAGATGAAGTGAAGATCTATCGTGAAAAACTGCTCGAAGCGGTGGCTGAATTCGATGAGTCGCTGATGGAGAAGTATTTCGAAGATCCGAACTCGATCACCGAAACGGAGATCCTAACCGCTCTTCGCAAGGCGACGATCGCCATGAAGGTTGTTCCTATGGTTTGTGGTTCTTCGTTCAAGAACAAAGGCGTTCAGACGATGCTTGACTACGTGATGGAATTGCTTCCGTCCCCGCTTGACAAGGACAACATCGTGGGAACAAGCCCTGACACCAACGAGGAAGTGGTGATCAGACCGGTTGAAACCGAACCTTTCGCTGCCCTTGCGTTCAAGATAGCCACCGATCCGTTTGTTGGCCGGCTTTGTTTCATCCGCGCATATTCGGGCGTGCTTGAATCAGGTTCTTACATTTACAATACACGTTCAGAGCAGAAAGAGCGCATCTCGCGCGTTTTCCAGATGCACGCGAATAAGCAGAACCAGATCGAAAGACTGGCTGCCGGAGATATCGGAGCTGTGGTTGGATTCAAGGATATTAAGACCGGAGACACGTTGTGCGATGAGAAGCGCAAGGTTGTTCTCGAGTCGATGATATTCCCTGAACCTGTTATCGGCTACGCAATTGAGCCGAAGAAGCAGGCCGATGTTGATAAGCTCGGTATGGCGATCGCGAAACTTGTTGAAGAAGATCCTACGTTGCGGGTGAATACTGACCAGGAAACCGGTCAGACTATCCTCCGCGGTATGGGTGAACTTCACCTCGAGATCATCATCGATCGTCTGAAGCGTGAATTCAAGGTTGAAATCAACCAGGGTGCGCCTCAGGTGGCATACAAAGAAGCACTTACGAAGGCTGTTGAACATAAGGAGGTTTACAAGAAACAAACCGGTGGTCGCGGTAAGTTTGCCGATATCGTGTTTGAGATCGGACCTCGCGAACTTAATGAAGGAGATAAGCCGGGTCTGGAGTTCGTTAATGATATCGTCGGTGGTGTTATTCCCCGTGAATTCATTCCGGCCGTTCAGAAAGGTTTTGAAAGTGCAATGGTCAACGGCCCTCTGGCTGCGTACCCGATCGATAACATGAAGGTCCGCCTGTTCCATGGTTCTTACCATGATGTGGATTCGGATTCGCTGTCGTTCGAACTTGCAGCACGTATCGGATTTAAGGAAGCTGCTGCGAAGTGCGCTCCCCAGCTTCTTGAGCCGATTATGGCGGTTGAAGTTGTCAGCCCTGACGAGTACACCGGTTCTGTGACGGGTGACCTGAACAGAAGACGTGGTATTATGAAGGGAATGGATAGCCGCGCTGGTGCGCAGGTTATTAAGGCCGACGTTCCGCTGAAGGAGCTTTTTGGTTATATCACGGATCTTAGAACATTGACTTCGGGTCGTGCCTCTGCGTCCCTGACGTTCTCGCACTATGCTCCGGTTCCCAAGAACCTCGCGGATAAAGTAATTGAAGAAGTAAAAGGCGCTGCCTTGGCGAAATAAGAAAATATCAAAACAGGATTTAGGCGATATCCTTAACCAAACATTATGAACCAAAAGATCAGAATCAAACTTAAGTCTTACGACCATAACCTCGTCGACAAGTCTTCCGAGAAAATCGTAAGAGCGGTGAAAGCTACGGGCGCTGTAGTAAGCGGACCTATTCCGCTTCCGACAGAGAAGGAAAAGTTTACAGTACTGCGTTCTCCGCACGTAAACAAGAAGTCACGCGAGCAGTTCCAGCTTTGCACCTATAAGCGTTTGGTGGATATTTACTCGAACAGTGCGAAGACTGTTGATGCGCTGATGAAGCTCGAGCTTCCCAGCGGTGTTGACGTCGAAATCAAAGTGTAGTTAAAATCAGATTGATAAGAATTCTTCCGAAAGGCTGTCGCAAGACAGCCTTTTTTCATGATATGGAGCGTGCTGCCCTATGCAGATACTCTTCCTGGAATCGCACTACATCCTCAGGTGTATCGAGATCCAGCTCGCCTTCCGGGCAGTCGAGGATCAGAATTTCACTTCGGCGAGACGATAATATAGCCTTCGCACCTTCTTCGTCGCGGAGATTCATCAGCTCTGCAAAAAGAGATTTGTCAAAGAGCGCCGGCACGCCATACGTTCCGGCATACCCCGATGCAATCGCCAGGAACGACGAACGCTGGTAGGTGTTGATGATGTGATTCAGGTATTCAAAACGGATTGCGGGCTGATCACCCACCATTATCAGAACAGCATCAAGGTCCTTGACGCGGCCGGTAAGTTCTTCAACGCCTCTTCTGATAGACGTGCCGATTCCATTTTCCCAGTCGTGATTTTGGGCGATATGAACGGGATATGTTTCGAGTAGCTCGCAGTGGCTTTGGTGATTGGAACCCAGGACCACCATTACATGGGACACAGGAGACGAGAGTGCTTCTTCGACGACACGAAGGAGCAAAGGTTGCCCATTGATAGGCAGCAACTGCTTTGGACGCCCCATGCGCCGCGAGCTTCCTGCGGCAAGTATGATGATACCGATGTTTTTCATAGGCTACAACGGTTCGGCTGATGCAAAATCTTTCTCTGAAACTGTTCCTCCTTCCGTGTTATCGGAATCGTAGACGATCTTCCATACACCTTCCTCTTTCTTCAGATAAACCTGAAACTTGCTGTAGAGTGTTGCCGGATTTCCGGTGTTGTCGCGAAGCGTGATCTTGAAGACGCCTTGTTCGAACGCCTCATCCTTTTCGTGAATGCGTTTTGTGAAACGCAGTTCGATGTTTGCCTTGATCCGGTAGTTCTTGTTAAACTGGTTCTCCCGGTGAATATTCATCCGGTATTCGCTGAAGTTGAATATCTTCATTTCGTCAACCGGTACGCGTACGACATCCTTTGAATACACCGACATAAATTTTTCCGTATCAAAGGTATTGTATCCCTCTATGAATTTTTTCCAGACCTGGGAATTGATTTCTTCTGAGGCCGTTTGAGCACCCGCGCTGAATGCGATTGAAATAACAGCCAAAAAGGTTAGAATTTTCATAGGACTCCGATTTGGTTTAGCCCTTAAAATACAAACTAACCCCTTTTTCTAATATGATTTATGTCACAAATTACCCGGCTGCCTGTCTGTTGTCGGGATCCTGAAGAAATATTTGTCTGAAAATTTGTCCATCGCGTGGATCACGCAGGTGAATCGGTCCGCCGCGGTACTTCAAAAATCCACCTGAACGCGATGAAAACCGACTTTTGATTTCACTGATGATGGCGAGTGCAATTTCATCGGGCGTCTCGGCACCGATGTCCAGGCCGATCGGGGAGTGGATAGTGTCCATTCGTTCCGGTGCGATTTCAACGCCTTCCTGCCGGAATTCGGAAACCATTTTATCGAATCGCTTCCGCGGACCAAGAATGCCAATATACGGCGTGTGCGCTCCCAGTAATTTTTTCAGGACATCGCGGTCATATTCGTAATTGTGCGACATCAGTACGCATGCCGTATACGGCGTGATGTTGAAGTCACGCTCAATGAATTTACGGTCGCAGAGTGAAAGTTTGTCGGCCTCGGGGAAAAATACAGGTGCGATGTGAGCGACGCACTCATCCGTCACCTCGACGTCCCATCCAAGAATCTTGGCAAGCTGACTCACAGGCCGCGCATCAAAACCAGCTCCGAAAATCATCAGCTTGATGTTCGGCGCGACAAGTTCGAGAAAGACTTCCACTTCGTACCCCGCTGTCTCGTATTTTCGGCTTTCGGTTTTTCGCCGTTCGTAGACGTGATGGAGGTCGGCTTTAACGCGATCCGTCAGTTCGTCGTCCAGTAGCCGATGCGTTACATTACCATCGGGTGTCATCACAACTTTTCCAGCCAGGATA
>CBKWFZ010000400.1:0-4355 GCA_966673785.1 uncultured bacterium | reverse complement strand
ACTGCCACAGGAAGCAAAACATCTCGCGTGGCTCGGCCTCGACACGGAAGAAGGACAGGAATACTGGTGTGCCATGAATCTCGCCGGAGATTATGCCTCGGCGTGCCACCATCAGATTCATGAACGTATGGCAACAGGGTTGCGTGAAACACCGCTCGCGATGATTGAAAATCATCACAACTTCGCGTGGAAAGAAAAAGACGTCAACGGAAAAGATATCATCGTACATCGCAAGGGTGCAACCCCGGCAGGACCAGGCGTGCTGGGCATCATTCCCGGTTCAATGGCAACGCCGGGGTTTATCGTCCGCGGCAAAGGAACGGCTGCCTCGATCAGCTCCGCTTCGCACGGCGCCGGGCGAACCATGTCGAGAACGAAAGCGAAACAAACCATTCTTCCCGGTGATGTAAAGAAGTTCGTGAAAGAAGCAGGCGTTGAACTGATCGGATCCGGTCTTGACGAGGCGCCGATGGCTTATAAGGACATTCATCAGGTTATGAATTATCAGAAAGACCTCGTGGAGGTCGTGGGTACCTTTATGCCCCGGATAGTCAGGATGTGCGGTGACGAGCGGTTTCAGGAGGTTGATTGAGTATCAGCATTTCGTCAATCTCTCCTGTTTTTCACTGTACTCGACGGGTGCAGAGAAAGGCACAGATTCACGCTCCCGGCGGCACCCGTCGTGTTCTGTGTCAAAATTATTCGAAGAGTGAGCATGTATTCATTTCATGCGATTGAGAGCTGATTTGACGGTTTTCACGATTCACCATCAGCCAGCCCGCGCAGTCCGACTGGCACTCAGTTAGGAATCTTATCTATTTCGCGCTATCTTTGTATCACCAATTGCGGATATTTTAATTCACTGCCCATTTTTCCCGAATTGCGGTTTTTTATTCTCTCCTCAGTTATTCCAGGAATTCGTCCTTTGTACTGCAAGTTGATTGACCAGATTGGTTTCAAGATTATTTGTTGACGTCCGATTCTTGGGTTTCGCTCATCGAACAACTCGATAGGGCCAGTCTCATTATTAAAAACCATTAGAAGTCAACATGTCGTTTCAACAACTGCACGTAAGCGCGCCTATTCTCGATGCGCTGCAATCGAAGGGATATATCCATCCCACACCCATTCAACAACAGGCAATACCAGCGATACTCTCGGGAAGAGATGTGCTCGCATCAGCCCAGACGGGCACCGGTAAAACTGCTTCGTTTTGTATTCCCATGCTTCAAAAACTTGCCGATCAAAAAGGCACAGGTACAATTCGCGGTCTGGTACTGACCCCAACGCGTGAACTGGCCATACAGGTTTCGGAAAACCTCAGACAATACGGTAAAAACCTTTCCGTACGCAGCGCACTGATCTACGGTGGCGTATCGCAGGTAAATCAGGTGAACCAGATCAGACGCGGTGCCGATATCATCATCGCCACGCCCGGCAGATTAATGGACCTTATTCAACAAAGAATTATCAGTTTATCGGCGTTGAACACACTGGTACTTGATGAAGCTGATCGCATGCTGGATATGGGATTCATCCGCGACGTTAAAAAGATCCTTACGCTTGTTCCGCAGAACTGTCAGAAAGTATTTCTTTCTGCAACCATGCCTGAGGAAATCCAACGACTGGTTGCTGTTATGCTTCGTAACCCCGTTCGTATTGCCGTTGTACCGGAAAAAACAACGACGCGCATCGAGCAGGGCGTTTACTATGTAGCACGTGGAAACAAGAAAGCACTTCTTAAGCACGTGATCACGGAACAGCAAATGCGCAATGTTCTGGTTTTCGCCCGGACGAAGCGTGGTGCAGACAAGATCGCCCGCGACCTCTCCAATTCCGGCATTACCGCAGAAGCATTTCACGGTAACAAATCACAAGGTGCACGGCAACGCACGCTGGCGAACTTCAAAAAGAACGCAACGCGGGTATTGGTTGCAACGGACATCGCAGCACGCGGAATCGATATTATCGATCTTCCCTTCGTCGTCAACTATGAAATGCCCGATACCACCGAAACATACACACACCGTATAGGCAGAACAGGTCGCGCCGGAAATACGGGAATAGCACTTTCATTCTGCGACAACGAAGAAATGAGTCAGCTTAAGAGCCTGAACAGACTTGCGCCGGGTCAGATCAAAGTAATTCAGCATCCATTTGGAAACTAACCACTTTGAGCTCACACAATGAATCAGACACTGACATTTTCAAATACCCAACGTGAGTTTGTTCAGACCCTCAACAAGCGGGTGAACGACTACTTCAAATCAAACAAGATTGGCAAACACGGCAACCTCGAAATGTATGTAAAGACTTTTTGCATGTTCGCCCTGTATTTCACGCCGTATGTGTTGATTTTAACCGGAGTTATGTCGGGTGCTTTCGCGCTCCTTATGTCCATAGTGGTTATGGGTCTTGGACTCGCCGGCATTGGTCTCTCGGTTATGCATGACGCCAACCATGGCGCATATTCCCGTAAGGCGTGGGTTAACAATCTCATGGGATATTCCATTAACCTGATTGGCGCAAATGCATTCAACTGGAAGATCCAGCATAATGTCCTTCATCATTCCTTTACGAATGTTCATGACCACGACGAGGATATCAGTCCCCGCGGCGTACTGAGGCTTTCGCCATCCACACCGTGGAAGAAAGCGCATCGGTACCAGTTCATCTATGCGTGGTTTTTGTACGGCCTTATGACGATTGCGTGGCTTGGATACAAGGACTTCGTGAGGATTGTGCGTTATCACCGGGACGGTATGGCCACAAAACAAAAGGCGCACATTGGAAAAGAGTGGGTAATCCTTATTGCTACTAAACTTTTCTACGCCGGTTACATTTTCGTTCTCCCGTTACTGTTCACATCGCTGCCCTGGTGGCAACTGCTCCTGGGCGTGATCATGATGCACTATATCGCCGGCTTCATACTGGCCATCGTTTTCCAGCCTGCGCACGTTTCGGAAGGAACGGAATTTCCCGTACCGGATGAAAGCCATTCGCTCGAAACAAACTGGGCGGTTCATCAATTGCTCACTACAAGTAACTTCGGAAACAGGAGCCGGTTGCTGACATGGTACGTAGGCGGACTGAACTTTCAGATCGAACATCATCTGTTCCCGAATATCTGCCACGTTCATTACAGCGAAATCGCCGCCATCGTAAGAAAAACAGCCAATGAATTCGGGTTGCCATACAGGACATTCAATACATTTTTCGGCGCACTTGCAGGACACGCAAGGCTGCTGAAAGAACTCGGGAAACAACCCGCGTACAGCATAGCATAACACAATCAATCAACTATTTATTTAAACAACTAAAAACATGCAAGGCACAGTAAAATTCTTCAATGAGACGAAAGGTTTTGGTTTCATCCGTCCTGAAAATTCTTCAGAAGACATCTTTGTTCACTCCTCAGGACTGATCGACAGAATCCGCGAGAACGACAAAGTGGAGTTTGAGCAGGAGCGCGGCAAAAAGGGGATAAATGCAGTGAGGGTCCGGACAGTCAATTAATATTGACTGCTTCCGGTTAACAATTGTGCATATCCATCTTAAATCTTTATAATGAATCTTTTTGTAGCAAATATTAGTAAGTCAGTGAAAAACGATGCCCTCCGTGCATTGTTTGCTGAATTCGGTGAAGTAACTTCCGTCAAAATACTGACGGACAGATATACGGGCGAGTCCAAAGGATTCGGTTTTGTTGACATGCTCAGTGAACAGCATGCGCATGAGGCGATCCTTAAGCTTGGAAACGCCGAGTTCTTCGGGAGACGTTTGGTTGTATCCAAAGCACGTCCCCGGACCGAACGGTACTAGGCAGCTTTCTCGTTTTTTGCAATCCCGTCCCCGCACCTGAATTATGATTAATATGATCCAACCAGTTATCAGCGGAACAGGAAGTCACATCCCGGGGATCACCATCACCAACGACTCATTCCTCGCTAACGAGTTCTTTGACCGGAATGGCGAAAAAATCTCCCGAAGCAACACACAGATCATTGAAAAGTTTGTTGCCATAACCGGGATACGGGAACGGCGATATGCAAATCCTGAGCGCAATGCTTCCGACCTGGCTTTCCTGGCCGGAACGGAGGCGATTGCGGACTCCGGCATAGACCGGGAGACCCTTGATTATATTATCGTTGCCCACAACTTTGGAGATGTCGCGTTCCAGACGAATCGATCCTCCCTGGTGCCGGCACTCGCGTCCCGCGTAAAAGCCCTGCTCCAGATTAATAATCCGAACTGCGTTGCCTACGACCTGCCTTTTGGCTGTCCGGGCTGGGTAGAGGGCATTATACAGGCGAGTTATTTTATCCGCTCCGGCGATGCGAAAAAATGCCTGGTCA
>CBKWFZ010000399.1:0-4366 GCA_966673785.1 uncultured bacterium | reverse complement strand
CACAAGTTCGGCACACAACGCTACGAGAGCAACGACGAATCGCGGAACAGTCTTTGGCTCGCATTGCTGACACTCGGTGAGGGCTGGCATAACAATCACCATTATTACGAAGTTTCATCACGCCAGGGCTTCTTCTGGTGGGAAGTTGACATCACGTATTACGTTCTCAGAGGTCTTGCCGCAGTTGGTTTGATCTGGGATCTCAAGGGTGTTCCGAGCCATATAAAATATTCCAAAAACAAAGCCCACGCGCAAGTCCTGAGAAAGCAACAAACCCAGGCGACCGAGCAGGTCGGCGAGCTGGTGAACTAAATCGCCAGGAGCTCAAAAACATTCAGATATTGATTTGGGCGTGTTTGGAAATTCAGTGACGACTTATAAATTTGCAGTCCTTTCAGTTTCTGACTGAACGACAAGCGGGAGTAGCTCAGTTGGTAGAGCACGACCTTGCCAAGGTCGGGGTCGCGAGTTCGAGCCTCGTTTCCCGCTCAACAAGACAAGATAGTGTGGGTCATGCCCACACTTTTTTGTTTCAGGACGGTTAGCCGAAGGTATTATGCCGACCGGCGAAAATCGCAATGCAAAAGCACCCTGCCCTGGTGGTGGAATTGGTAGACACGCAGGACTTAAAATCCTGTGGCCAGTAATGGTCGTGCGGGTTCAAGTCCCGCCCGGGGTACTTTATCGCTATCGTGAGCTCAATGCGAGCATTGGCTTTTCGTGATTTACCGGTGCGGCTATTGCTCGTTTTTCTTCCTCATCTCTTCCATACACATCGTCGTAGAATTCTACCCTGCCATCGCGATAAAAGCATGTGAAATAACGAATGTGTACCGCTATGTCGCTAACCTTGACCGGCATCTGCTGTTCAAATTCAAGATACTGGTCGAGATCTTCCGGCGTAACGATCTCGTCATCGCGCAGCAGAAAACGTCCCAGCTCCATAGCACGTTCCACGCGGACGCAGCCGTGACTTATTGCCCGCTTCTCGCGGTTGAAGAGCAGTCGCGCATTTGTGTCGTGCAGGTATACGGCGTAAGGATTGCTGAACCAGAACTTTACCAAACCCAACGCATTGTGAAGACCTTGCGTTTGCCGAATCGTGTATGGGAAGTTGTTCCGGTGCAACGAAGTCCATTCAACCGAGTCGGGATTGAGCACTGTCCCTTCCGGGGAAAGAATTTCGTAATGATGATTCCGGAGATAGAGACTGTCGCGCTTTGCCTGCGGCAGGATCTCATTCACCGCGATGCTTCTCGGCACATTCCAGTATGGATAAATGATAAACGAACGTATCACCCCATCCAAAACGGGAGTCTGATTCTTGTTCGTGCCCACAATGACTTTCGACTTGAACGCAACAGTGTCGCCTTCAATTAACTCAAGACTAAAGTCGGGGATGTTGACGAGGATGTACCGTCCCTTCAGCTGAGTTTCCTTTCTCCAGCGATCAAGGTTCACTTCGATGGTGGACAGCCATTGTGATTCCGCCGTAGAATCCAATGGCGCATTCCTGATCAGTCGCAAGCGCAGGTCGAGGGTGCTTGTATCAATGAGGGTTTTAACGGCAAGCCGGAGGTATCGGTACTGGTCCCTTTCGGGTTCCTGTTCTTCCAGATAAGTGCGTATGGCGTTTCGCGAAATAGATGCGTTGAGCACCGCGACGGCTGCCGAATCCATACTCCTTAACGACGTACGCAGCGTCGTATCAAGATGCGACTTCCGTCCGTATTTGAGGTCGCGCATTATCGAAACAAAGGCGTCGGTGAGTAACATGTCGGAACGCCGGATCACGTCATCGTTTTCAAATGCAGAATCATAGAACAAACGTCCTAATTCAGCAGCATGGTAATGGTCACGCAACAAGCCATAGTATCGGCTATGCTGAATGATATGAAAGAGCGAATCAGCCTGTGGCGACGGACGTTTGTGGTTCCACCATGCCGGTATGAACTGGCGCTTAACATAAAATTCATACACCGCTGATGAGTGGTTGAGGCTGTCGAAGTGATGCGAACCCGAATCGATGACAGCGATTTTCTGAACATCTGCCTGAGATGTTACATCGCCGGATGTTGCGCTCCCTGAAAAATGATAGCATCCGGAGAGCGCTGTGATCAAACCGGCAGAGACTACGGCGCCGGTCAAAAGTGTTCTTCTGTTCTTTTTCGAATTGTTTGAAACGGTCATGCAGGTGGGTGGGGTCATCACTGAATATCGTGATTTTCCGTCTACGCCTGCTGCGCACAGATGTCTTTCAAGCAGCCAACCTTACACCGAATAGAAGGATCGAACTATTTCCGGTTGCGAAGGTTATGTGAATTTTTCACGACTGAAAGTTTAAGGGCGAAACGCCGGACATTTGCAGGAAGGGCTCGCTGTTTTTCCCGTGTGTTCCCTGAAAAGTTATTTCAAAGAACACACGGAATACAACAGTCTATACTAGTGGATGCGGGAAAGCTATGAGTTGAGCTGAATTTCTTCGCCTTCGCGATTCAGGAATTTGAATTCCGTTACCGCAAGAGACGTATCGCTCTCCATCTTAATCCATTTTTTGTATTTGAAGTACCAGCTCATACGTTTCGAGATGAACCCCGTCGTAAAGTAGGCATACAAATAAGGATGAACGGCGAGCACCAGGTCCTTTTCATTTTGTTTAAGGAGCAGATGTTCCAGGTTCTTTTCAATGAGATCAGAAATAAGAATAGACGCGGTGATCTTGCCTGTGCCATTACATGTAGGACAAACCGCCTTTGTTGGAATGTTCATCTCAGGTCGCACGCGCTCGCGGGTGATTTGCATCAACCCGAACTTGGACAATGGAAGAACAGTCGACTTGGCCTTGTCTTCGGCCATCTGGTCGCGCATGGTTTTATAAATCAGTTTCTTGTTTTCCTGATTTTTCATGTCGATAAAATCGACCACGATTATTCCACCCATGTCGCGAAGCCGCAACTGCCTGGCAATCTCCCGGGCCGCTTCCAGGTTGACAGACAGCGCGGTGGTCTCCTGGTTTTCTTCACGGTTCGACTTGTTTCCGCTATTTACGTCGATGACGTGGAGCGCCTCGGTGTGTTCGATGATCAGATATCCGCCACCACGAAGACTTACCGTCTGACCGAAGGCAGACTTGATCTGTTTTTCGATACCATAGTGCTCGAATATTTTGGCTTTCCCGTTGAACAGTTTGACAATCCGTTCTTTCTCCGGAGCGATCTTCTGGATATAGCTTTTTACGTCGTCGAAGATCTTCTTGTCGTCGACATGAACGTTGTCGAAAGATTCGTTGAGCATGTCGCGAAGCAGCGACGATGTTTTGTCCAGCTCGCCAATAATCTTATCGCGCGGATTTGCATTGACAAGGCGTGTCATCCCCTCCTCCCAGGTCTTCACCATATTGCGAAGATCGCGGTCAAGTTCGGCGACTTCCTTGCCCTCGGCAACCGTGCGGATGATCACGCCGAAATTTTCGGGTTTAATTGATTGGATGAGGCGAAGAAGGCGCTTACGTTCTTCGCTACTGGTAATCTTCTTGGATACGCTTACAGCGTTTGAAAATGGCACCAGGACCAGGTACCGCCCGGCCATGGATAACTCGCAGGATAATCGTGGGCCCTTTGTAGAGATCGGCTCCTTCACCACCTGAACTGGAATCATCTGATTCTTCGACAGCTGCTGGGTAATTTTCCCGTGCTTGTCGATGTCAGGCTCAATGTTGAATTTGTCTAGTTTACCTCCGTTGATCTTTTTTGCCCGAACCAGTTTCGAAAACTTTTGTAACGAACTGAATTGAGGTCCGAGATCAAGGTAATGCAGAAAAGCATCTTTATCGTAGCCTACGTCAATGAAGGCGGCATTGAGACCCGGAACCACTTTTTTAACGGTTCCGAGGTAAATGTCTCCCACGGTAAATTTGCTACCTTCTGCGTCCTGATGGAATTCAACAAGCGTCTTGTCTTTTAGAAGGGCTATACGACATCCGTCTTGAGTTGCACTAATAATTAGTTCGTTACTCAAAACCTTTAAGGTTTAAAAAATGATGTGCATAGTCTGTTAGTCAGGAGAGGTCCCGCCATGCAGGACCACTCGATAGAAGGGAATTACTTCTTCTTGTGTCTGTTCTTTCTGAGACGCTTCTTACGCTTGTGCGTTGCCATTTTGTGCTTCTTTCTTTTCTTTCCGCTTGGCATAGTAAATGTTTTTGATACAATAATTTATTTTAAATCCTTCAGATAAGAGTCTACTGTAGCCTGTACAGCAGGATCCTTATCCATTTCTTTCACTTTTTCAAATTGTTCGCGGGCTGCTTTTTTATCGCCACTGTTCATCAAAGCCAATCCCAGCAACAATCTTCCCTGAATGTGAT
>CBKWFZ010000398.1:0-4400 GCA_966673785.1 uncultured bacterium | reverse complement strand
AGGCGGTTGTTCCGCAAATGAAAGCCCAACGCTGGGGGCGAATCGTGAACGTAATTTCAACGTCGGTCAAGATGCCGATCCGCGGCCTGGGAGTTTCAAATACAATTCGCGGTGCCGTGGCAAACTGGGCGAAGACGCTATCCGTAGAACTCGGCCCTTTTGGGATCACCGTGAACAATGTGCTGCCCGGCGCAACGATGACAGGACGGCTTGAACAGATAATCCAACGTAATGCCGGGAAAAAAGGAATTTCGTTCGAGGAGGAAAAACAAAGAATGGTGGAAGAGATTCCTGCAGGAAGGATAGCGGAGCCGTCGGAGGTTGCGGCTGCGATCGCGTTCCTTGTATCTCCCGCGGCGGGATATATTAATGGCATCAATATACCTGTTGACGGCGGCCGGACCGGCACACTTTGACTATGCAGAAAATTCAGAATTATATCGGCGGAACTTTCCACGGACCTTTGAATGGAAAGTACATCGAAAACTTTAATCCTTCGGAGGGAAAAGTTTACAGCCTTGTTCCCGACTCAGATGCGCAGGACGTCGCGATGGCGGTTGAGGCTGCATCCCGGAATTTTGATGCCTGGGCTGCGCGCAGTGTACAGGAACGCTCAATGATCTTGCAACGCATCGCCGATGAGATCGACCGTAATGCTGAACAACTCGCGCTCGCCGAGTCTGTCGATAATGGCAAACCTGTTTCGCTGGCCAAACGTATGGATATTCCGCGTGCGTCGGCAAACATGCGCTTTTTCGCTACGGCGATCCTGCACTTCTCGAGCGATGCTCACGTGAGCGGATCAGAGGCGATCAACTACACGAACTATTCTCCGGTGGGTGTCGCGGGTTGTATTTCGCCATGGAATCTGCCGCTTTATCTTTTCACCTGGAAGGTCGCGCCGGCGCTTGCCGCTGGCTGTACCGTTGTTGCCAAGCCGTCGGAGCTTACGCCAATGACGGCATACCTGTTCTCTTCAATATGCCAGAAGGCAGGTTTACCGGATGGAGTTTTGAACGTCGTTCACGGTACCGGATCGGGCGCCGGACAGGCCATCGTTGAGCATCCGGGTGTCCATGCAATATCCTTTACCGGTGGAACGGTAACGGGGCGCAGGATCGCAGGTATCGCTGCGCCTCAATTCAAAAAGTTGTCGCTGGAACTCGGGGGAAAGAATCCTAATATAGTGTTTGCAGACTGCGATCTGGAGAGGGCAGTCACGACGTCGATACGCTCATCGTTTTCAAATCAGGGCGAAATCTGTTTGTGCGGCTCGCGAATCTTTGTCGAACGTTCAATCTACGACGCATTCGTCAGTGAGTTTGTCCGGCGCACGAAGGCACTGAAGGTTGCAGATCCGCTTGTGGATGACACGGACATCGGTGCCCTCGTATCGGAGCAGCACATGAACAAGGTACTCGGTTATATTGAACTCGCGCTGACCGAAGGCGGCACAGTGCTTTGTGGCGGAAAACGGGTCACGGTCGAAGGGCGCTGCACGGGTGGTTATTTCGTCGAGCCGACTGTAATCACGGGACTGTCCGCGGGCTGCCGCACCAACCAGGAAGAGATCTTTGGGCCAGTCGTTACGATCATGGCGTTCGATACCGAGGAAGAAGTGATCGCTTATGCAAACAGCACAACGTATGGTCTGTCTGCTACGATTTGGACTGAAAACCTGGGTCGTGCGCATCGCGTTGCAGCCGCGGTGAAAAGCGGAATAATCTGGGTGAACTGCTGGCTTTACCGTGATCTGCGCACGCCGTTCGGAGGAATGAAACAATCCGGTATGGGGAGGGAAGGCGGCTGGGATGCGCTGCGCTTCTTCAGCGAAACGAAAAACATCTGCATCAAACTGTAGTGTCGCGTTAGTGATTAATGTCGCGGTAGTGCTTCATCAGCCTGACAAAATCTTCTTTTTCTTTCAGGTTGAGATCATTTTTTCTTGCGAACTGCATCAGGCTCCGGTACTGTGATCCTGTGAACCGCTCGAGGAGCTCATCGTCCAGGATCGTATTTCTGACCACCGACCTGTCACTGAACATGCCATCAATTTCCTTTTCTTTGATTTCAAGAAAGGGACGCAGTTCGCCCTCACGGCTTAGGAAAAAGATCGTTTCGGTATGGGAAATTGTAGAGGGGTATCCGTAATAGCGACCTGATGCAAAAACGCCGGTGGCGGGGTTGAACATCGCCGGTGTCGCATATTCACGTTTATCGATGCGGCTCGGCGCGATTTTGGAGAGCACGGCGAAATTTTTCAGGTCCGCAAGTACCTCGAAAAACAACGGACGTTTTACATTGTAAATCCTGTCCTCGACATCCACCGCATAGAAGATGCGTTGTTTTTCTTCGATCTCGTCGTAGAATTCAAATGCCTTAACATGGCGGGCTGTGAATGATTTTGAGATCCGGCCGCTTTCGATCGAAATAATGTCGGTTTTGTCGTTGTACTTGACAAGGCCTTTGATCTCCTCGCCATTGGTTAGCAGAACGCTTCCGTCGAACCATTCGGGACCGGCAAGAAGCCCGTCATACGATTGTGCATTGAGGCCGGAGAAAAGGGATAGCAGCAGCGATAGGAGTAGCAGGGGTCTCATAGGCGGAAAAATTAGGTATAACCAAAGCTACGAAAAACGTGGGCGCACTTCGGCGCGCATGTAATTTTTCCCTTAACATTCCTTTATTAAGGCAGGCGGCTATAACGGACCGGCTATTGGAAAGCGATCTCGTACTTGGTGAGGTTTTATCAGGTAAGCATCATGATTCGAATCTCAGCAACGTGACAAACGGGTTCTGTTGTGCTAATATTCCGACTACGCCGTCATTTACCGATACGGTATCCTTTTGCTGAATAAAAAAGGATGTACAGATAGCAGGGGATCATTAACAGGAAGAAGACCCATTGAAAATCGTAATCCTCTTTCATTCCTGCGAAAATTCTCGGAATGATTGCTCCCCCGGCAATACCCATGATCAATATCGCGGAACCCTTTTCAGTAAATTTTCCGAGCCCATCGATGGCCAGCGGAAAGATTGCCGGCCACATGAGCGCGTTTGCGAGGCCAAGGGCCGCGACAAAACCGACGGATACATATCCCGTGGTGAACACGGTCGCAATTGTGAATACTATTCCCAGCAGGGCCGAATAGGTGAGTGCCTTTTGTTGCGAGATATACTTTGGAATCGCCACCAGCCCGATAACGTAGCCGATGAGCATGGCGACAAGCGTGAATGAAGTGAAATATTTAGTTTCGTCCTGGGAGATGTGGAAGCTGTTGCCGTAAGTTCCGATGGCATCCCCTGCCATTACCTCCGCGCCGACGTAAAAGAATATGCAAAGTGCCCCGAGCATCAGGTGCGGGAATTGGAGTACGCTGGTCTTTGTTCGTGAGATCTCGCTATCTGCAGGTTGAGCATTTGCTTCGGAGGCCTTGATTTCAGGCAGCGCAGATCGAACAATCCAGATGCTGAGCAGAACCAGAACGCCCGCCATGATCATATAAGGAGCGTAGATCTGGCCCGCGAACTCATTGAGCAACGATTCCTTTACCGCCTGATTGGGCGCAGTTTTTACCTGTTCTTCAAAATTCTCCATCCCTTTCAAAACAAGGGCACCGAGGATCACGGGACTCAGAATGCCCGCAACCTTGTTAAATATGCCCATGATGCTTATGCGTTGAGCTGCGCTTTCGATCGGTCCAAGAATACTGATGTAAGGGTTTGATGCGGTTTGAAGCAGCGACAATCCCGAACCGATAATAAACAGTCCTACAAGGCAGATTGTATAATTCCGTTGCGTGGCAAAAGTTCCGAAAATGAATGTTCCGATCGCCATCACGAACAAACCCACTGCCATCCCTTTTTTCATACCCGTTTTTTCGAGAATCCACGAAGAGGGCAAAGCCAGGAAGAAGTAGGCGATATAGAAGGCGGTTGTGACGAGGAAGGCCTCGGCGTCGGTATTGAGGTCGAAGGCAAGCTTGACAAACTGGATCAGCGGCCCGTTCAGCCATGTTACAAAACCAAAAATGAAAAATAGTATCCCGATAATGATGGTTGGAACCAGATACTGATTTTTCGTTTGCGCCATGGCTGAGGGATTGTTAGGTGTCATAAATGTCTCGGTTTTTTCTACAGCTTTTTTGCCTTAAAAGTCTATTTTTGGCCGCAAACTCAGCCCTCCAGGCAATTTTAATGGAGCCGCTGAAGGTGTAAAAAAGGCCTAATTTGGCCTGTGTTTGCGCACACAATGAATAAATATAACGGAAATAAATGAATTGCAAATGACTGACGTACAAAACTCGAAAAAAAAACTCGCCCTGCTTGTCCTCGCAGCCGGAATGGGAAGCCGCTACGGCGGTATCAAACAAATTGACGGTTTCGGTCCCAACGGCGAA
>CBKWFZ010000397.1:0-4404 GCA_966673785.1 uncultured bacterium | reverse complement strand
AATAATATCCTTGACGAAACCCTTCCCGAGGTCCCAGAGAATTTGCATGACCTGGTCTTCCGCTTTCGTTAATTCTTTCATCGACTATGCATTTAGGTATAAAACTAAAAACATAGTTAATGTGATGCAACTATTTTATTGGTTTTTTCCGATGCCCTGTCAAAACGAGCTTGTGAACGCGTATGCGAGTATGTTGGCACCCATCCGCAGTGCAGCCATCCGCTTATCCGGCGGATCATTGTGAATTCTCTGGTCTTCCCAGCCATTGCCCAGATCGCACTCAAATGAGTAGAATACGACGAGCCTTCCCTCATAGATGAGCCCAAATCCCTGTGCCGGCTTGCCGTCGTGTTCGTGGATCTTGGGCAGCCCTTTGGGAAAGTCAAATTTCTGGTGGTAGATGGGATGGTCGAATGGCAACTCAACCAGTTCCAGTTCCGGAAACACCTTCTTTAGCTCAAGCCGGATGAACTTATCCAGGCCGTAGTTGTCGTCAATGTGCAAGAAACCCCCACCGACCAGGTATTTCCGGAGATTTGCCGCCTCTTCCGTACTAAACACTACATTGCCGTGGCCGGTCATATAGATATAGGGATAAAGAAACAAGTCCCGGCTGCCAACTTCAACGACATCTTCATCGGGGGCGAGATTCATCCCGAGCTCCCGGTTACAAAACTCAATAAGGTTCGGTAAAGCGGTTTTATTGGCATACCAGTCGCCGCCGCCATTATACTTCAGTTTGGCAATTTTCAGTGAAACCTGTCCGAAAACAGTCCCGCAAGTCATTGCCAAAACGCATACTATCGCCCAGAATCTTGCAACCATGGTTACCAATTCGTTTTTAACTGAACTTAAAGATGGAAAAATAATTGCTTTGAAGTGTAAAAACGCACCGGCCGTCAGGCTGGAAAACTTTCATTTATGATGAAACAGAAAATCTTTTATTTCATTTCAGTGCTTTCGCTGATTTCCGTGGTATTTATTACCGGATGCGAACGCGAGGAAACGCGGCTCACCGCCCAGGATTCCCGGGATATTTCGGAGGAGGCTGTGATCGATGCCTATTATCAGGATCTCGATGATCTCGGAGGTGTAGTCGTCGAGGCGCCCAGTGATTCTGAGTACAGCGGAGGACGTACCGCGGCCACCATAACCATTGACGATAACCGGTTTGACTGCGAGGGAATCGTGGTTACCATTGAACCCGACGAAACGTCAACCGTCGACGTTCCTAAAGGAGTCATCACGGTCGATTTTGGAACCGGCTGCACCGATCTTGCCGGCAACGTACGCAAAGGCAAGCTGATCTTCACGTATTCAGGCCGGCGATTTGAAAGTGGATCAACCCTCGTGACGACTACTGAGAACTATTACATCAATAACATCAAACTCGAAGGTACGCGCACCTCGACCAACGTTACGGGAAGTTCCTTTGATACTCCTAAGTTCAACGTCGTGCTCGAGAATGGAAAAGCAACGTTCGAAGACGGCACCTTCGCTTTGCGCGAATCCGACATAACAGTGTCCTGGATCAGGGCGGCGAATCCCACCGGTGACAAACTGGTGATCCATGACAACAGCACCGCTTCAGGTGTTACCCGAGCCGGCCGCAGTTACGCTGTTTCATTATTAAAACAACTTGAATATACGCGCTTCTGTCCGATGGCATCTTCGGGGACAAAGAAGTATGTTATTGACGGGTCGAAGGAGATTACCATCGACTACGGGTCGGGCACGTGCGATTCGTCCGTTACCGTCACGATCGATGGCGTTACCCGAACAATATCAGTTGGTTAATTAGCGATCAATGAACTATACATATAACCCGGCCGGCGTGCCGGGTTTTTTTATGAGGTACAGTCTTTGGGATTGTTGACACGGATGTTTTAATTGCGTAAAATCCAAGAATAGAATTCCGCTTTCTAACCAGTCAATCACTCATGAAACAGTATCTCGATCTAATGCGCGACATCCTGGAAAACGGAGCTTCCAAAACCGATCGCACCGGCACGGGTACGCTTTCCGTGTTCGGCAGACAGATGCGTTTCGACTTATCCACGGGGTTCCCGCTAGTGACTACGAAAAAGCTGCACCTGCGGTCCATCATCTATGAGCTCCTTTGGTTTCTCAACGGAGACACTAACATAAAGTATCTGAACGATAACAAGGTTACGATTTGGGACGAGTGGGCGGACGAAAACGGAGAGCTTGGCCCCGTGTATGGACACCAATGGCGCAGCTGGCCCGCACCGGACGGAAGGCATATCGACCAGATCAGTCAGGTTCTCGATAGCATTCGGAACAAACCGGATTCCCGGCGTCATATCGTATCGGCCTGGAACCCGGCCGAGGTTGATAGAATGGCGCTGCCACCGTGCCACGCGTTGTTCCAGTTCTATGTGGCTGAAGGGCGCCTATCCTGTCAGTTGTATCAGCGAAGCGCCGACTTTTTCCTGGGCGTACCGTTCAATATCGCTTCCTATGCATTGCTGACTCATATGTTTGCCCAGCAATGCGGCCTGGAGCCTGGCGAGTTTGTATGGACAGGCGGTGATGTGCACCTTTACACGAACCACATTGAGCAGGCACGCCTGCAGTTGTCACGGGATCCCTATCCGTTGCCAACGCTTTCCATTAAGCGAAAGCCGGAGTCGATCTTTTTGTATCATTTTGAGGACTTTGAGATTCTCAATTATCAGGCGCACCCCGGGATCAAGGCGCCAATCGCTGTGTAATCATCTGTTGGTTATATGAAACATTTGTTGCTGGTAATTCTCCTTGTGCTTTTTTACGGCTGCCTGCCAATTCAAACCGAGGAAAAAAAGGGAAAAGCGAAAATTGAAAAGGACGGCGTTCGCAAAACACACTATCCAAGTGGTCAGTTGCGAAGTGAAATCCCCATTAAAGACGGTAAGAAAAACGGACTTGCCCGTGATTTCTATTCGGATGGCAAACCTCATTTCGAGATCAATTATGTAAACAACCGGAAACACGGAATCACGCGGATGTATTATCAGAACGGAAAACTCTACGAAGAGACGCCTTACGATAACGACAGAATTCACGGCATCAAGAAGCGGTACCGTCAGGATGGAAAATTGTCGGCTGAGGCCCCCTATAATTTTGATGAACCTTGTACCGGTCTGAAAGAATACCTTGTCGACGGATCGCCCAAGAAAAAATACCCGACCATCGTCGTAACCCCTGTCGATAATATCCTGCGCGATGATCGTTACATTCTCCGTCTCAGTATGTCCGACAAATCGAAAAATGTAACCTTCTACACCGGTAGCCTGAAGGGAGGTTGCATCGACGGCTCGCTGGAGCAGGTTTTTGAAACACCAAAAAAAGGTGTTAGCGAGATAAGCTTCTATCTGCCGCAGGGAACCTATCTGATGGAAGAGGTTAATATTGTGGCGAAGGTGAAAACGCCACAGGGAAACTATTACGTGACACAGCGAAAGTACAACGTGGCGATCGAGAACCGATAGTTGGTCAGCGGATCATTTGTTTCCGGGAAAGTAGCTCATAACTGTTTGGAGCCAGTCGCAGCCCCGAGTCAAGAATTTCTTTCGCCCGCGCGGTCTGACCTTTTCTGAAATAATAGATCGCGGAACGGGAATACGCATGACCTACCAGTTGCACATTGACAGGAATGTCAGGGAATTTTTTCATTCGTTGCTCGAACAGCATCCGGTATCTTTCTCCATCTACAGCTTTCTCCCTGTCGTATTCGAAGCTACTTTGCAGGAGGTAGCCCGTCGCGAGCATGTTATTGAAGTTGTTGTTTTCCTGAAGTGACGGATATTTTGCCTCCAGATCGGTCAGTCGTTTTAAGTGGTCGAGGTTGTCTCCCGACGTCTGGAACGACATCGCAAGTGCGCCTACAAGTGCATTAGCTGTTTCAAGATGTTGAGGTTTTGCCGATAACGCCTCTTCGAACAATTCCGCAGATTCCCGGTAGCGCGCCTGGTTATATGCAAGTCGTGCCGACTCAAATGCAAAAAGAAATTTGATATCGTTGCGGAGGACGTCGTTGGAAACCATTCGCGACAGCACCCGGTAATAAACCTCAGCTTCTTTTTTTCTACCCTTCTCAAACATGAGTTGATGAATGGCTCGTGCAAATTCGCCTACAATCATGTCATTGGTCACACCGAGGTCGCGGAACCTGCTCAGTTTACCAAGAAGTACGGCGTGAACGGAATCCTTTTCTTTTCGCGCCTCCAGTGCACTTGTTCCGGATACAAGAAGGAGATATGACGTGCGCTGGGACGGAAACAAAAGATAGGCTTTTTCCAGGGCGGCATGAGCCTCCTGAAATTTTTGTTGTTCGGTCAGCCCCGCCGCGTCATTCATGTATTGAATGCCCGCAAGGTTTGGGAGTGTGATGTCGGGACTCTC
>CBKWFZ010000396.1:0-4405 GCA_966673785.1 uncultured bacterium | reverse complement strand
TTCTATTATTCTGCCGGAAGCAACGGTGAATATCATATTGGCTCGATAACCTGCATTGTTCAGTAGGCTGACTGTTGAATAGCCTGTCTTCAAGTCGGCCAACCTTTCTGGTCCAAAAACGGCGTCGATAATAGCTGTTTGCTTTTTGATCTGCGACGCCTTTCCTGTAGTTTTGCCGCCATGAATTTCAGCGCACTTACGAGTGAATTCGAAGGTGAATTCTATCATGATGACACTCACCGTCGTTTGTATGCCACCGATGCTTCCGCCTACCGCGAACTACCACTGGCTGTAGCGGTGCCGCGTTCCGAAAAGGACATAGCGCGTCTGATTCGTTTCGCAAAAACAAACAAGACTTCGCTTATTCCGCGGACTGCAGGCACCTCCCTCGCCGGCCAAGTGGTCGGAGCGGGCATCGTTGTGGATGTGTCGAAGTACTTTAATAAAATTCTTGAGATCAACGCGGAGGCCGGCTGGGCAACGGTGCAGCCCGGAATCGTCCGCGACGACCTCAACGCCGCACTACGCCCTCACGGTTTCTTTTTCGCTCCTGAAACTTCAACGGCGAATCGCGCGATGATCGGTGGAATGATCGGTAATAATTCCTGCGGGTCGAATAGCGTCGTATACGGTAGCACCCGGGAACATCTCATCGAAGTTGAAGGGTATCTGTCGGATGGAAGCCGCGTGTGTTTTGCTCCGGTCGGCCCGGAGGAGTTCACATCACGGGTAAATGCGAACGACTCCATATTCGAACACACGTTATATCGTCATATTCACAATCTGCTCGGCAACCGTGACAACGTGCGCGAAATCGAAAAAGAATTTCCAAAGTCGAGTGTGCCCCGCCGGAATACGGGTTATGCCATTGACATGCTGGCGCGCATGGCTCCGTTTACTCCGGACGGTGAGCCTTTTAACTTCTGCAGCCTGATCGCAGGGTCGGAGGGCACGTTGCTTTTCATAACCGCAGCCAAAATAAAACTTACGAGACTTGAACCGCCCCACAAGCGTCTGGTCTGTATTCACTGTAACAGCATCGACGAATCGCTCCATGCAAACCTTGTGGCGCTGGAGCACCGTCCCTCGGCGGTCGAATTAATGGACCACTATGTTTTTGAAGCCACCAAACGAAATCGTGGCCAGGCGGAGAACCGCTTCTTCATCGAGGGCGATCCCGAGGCAATTCTTGTAGCGGAACTTACGCGGACCACACCGGAGGAAGCGCAAAAGGATGCTGAGGCGCTTGTTGCAGACCTGCGCGGACGAGGCCTCGGCTACTCGTATCCGATCGTCGCAGGAGATAACATTAAAAAGGTCTGGAATCTCCGGAAAGCCGGCCTCGGTCTCCTCAGTAACGTACCCGGCGATGACAAACCTGTACCGGTAATTGAAGATACGGCCGTTGATGTGACGGATCTGCCCGCATACATCGCTGAAATGAATGAACTCCTGAAGAGTCATGGTCTCTATAGTGTTCATTATGCACACGCCGGCAGTGGTGAATTGCATCTGCGGCCGATTATCGATCTCAAGACAACTGAGGGAGTCCGGTTATTTCGCCGGATTGCCGAAGACACGGCAGCGCTGGTTAAGAAATATCGGGGATCATTGTCGGGTGAACACGGAGACGGCAGACTGCGTGGTGAATTCATCCCGAAAATGATCGGCGAGCACAACTATCGGTTGATTCTCGAGTTGAAGAAAGCCTGGGATCCGGAGAATATTTTCAATCCGGGCAAGATCGTTGAAACGCCGCCCATGGATACGAACCTCCGTTATGAACGCGATCAGAAAACGCCGGAGTTCGAAACGATGCTAGACTTCTCCGAGACGATGGGTATTCTCCGGACAGCCGAACAGTGCAATGGATCAGGCGATTGCCGGAAAACGGAAATCAGCGGCGGCACCATGTGTCCGAGTTATATGGCGACACGCAACGAAAAAGATACTACCCGTGCCCGTGCCAACATCCTCCGTGAGATGATTACTCGTTCCGAAAATGCGAACCCATTCGCTCATGAGGAGATCAAGGAGGTAATGGACCTTTGTCTCAGCTGCAAGGGATGTAAATCAGAATGCCCTTCCAATGTCGACATGGGAAAGCTGAAGCAGGAATGGCAGTATCAGTATTATAAGGCGAAAGGCGTTCCGCTGCGAAACCGATTGATCGGAAACTTTACCCTTGGAATGAAACTCGCCTCCGTTGCGCCCTGGGGATACCGGGCTGTATTCGGAAACCGGC
The DNA here is from genome assembly GCA_966673785.1 of uncultured bacterium. GTDB lineage: Bacteria > Bacteroidota > Bacteroidia > Cytophagales > Cyclobacteriaceae > Ohtaekwangia. Next base: position 2,160 of record CBKWFZ010000396.1, on the reverse strand, counting down.
TAACGGGAAATCTCCTGAAGCGCCTGATAGGCTTCGCACCCGGGCGAAGCATGCCGGAGCTTTCATCAACGTCCTGGCTGGACTGGTTTCTAAAGGAGTTCACCCCATCGGTAAAACAACCCGTTGGAACCGTATATCTGTTCATTGATGAGTTGCTGAATTACAATGAGGCGCATATCGGAATCGCAACGGTACGGTTACTTGATAGCCTCGGGTACGAAGTCCGATATGTCGCACATAAGGAATCAGGACGAAGCTTCCTGTCAAAAGGACTACTGGAAGAGGCACGTGACCTGGCGCGCGCCAATGTCGCGGTTTTTAAGGATCTTGTCTCTGAACAAACTCCGCTTATCGGCGTTGAACCTTCGGCCATTCTCACATTTCGCGATGAATATCCTGATCTGTTACGCGGACAGGAGAAGGCGGACGCAAAAAATATCGGGCGTTACACGTTTATGATCGAAGAGTTTCTGGCGCGCGAACTCGAGCAGGGCAGGATAGATCCCGAACGTTTCGGCGATCAAAAGGCGTTGATAAAAGTGCATGGCCATTGTCAGCAGAAGGCGCTTTCATCCATGACTCCCGTGAAGATCATACTTACGCGACTCGGTAACAACGAGGTTCACATGATCCCGTCAGGATGTTGCGGTATGGCCGGATCCTTCGGATATGAAAAAGAACACTTCGATCTTTCGATGAAAATCGGAGAACTCGTACTTTTTCCGACCGTCCGAAAGCTGGCCCCGGATGTAATGATTGCCGCTTCCGGTACGAGTTGTCGCCATCAGATCAAGGATGGCACAGGCAGAAAGGCGCTTCACCCAGTCGAAATTCTGCTCAAAAGCCTTCGGTAGGCGTTCGTTTTCGGATTTTTGTGAACTTCAGATCAGAACCTTACCTGGGTCAACCAAACGCGCAGGATAACCCGCCTGGCGGGCAGCCAAGATCGTTTTTTCGTATCTTAGCGGTTGCTTGCTTATGAAACCAGTAGTAAAAATTCTCTTGCTGATCCTCACCCCGTTCCTGCTTTCCTGCGGCGACGATAGTGGGGATGTCAACCCTAAAGGTGCACCGGAATGGATTGCAAACTCGCCTTCCGTGGCCAGCGGGGCAGTGTCTGCCGATTTGAATGCCAGCACGCAGGGTGCTGCCAGGGTATACTATGTTGTATCGATCAAACCGCTCAGTTATTCAGCTGACCAGATAATCAAATACGGCGTTAAACCGTCCAATTCAAATATCAAGGCGCACGGCGTCATCGAGACGAGTGCAGGTGAGGAAAGTCGCAAAACCATTTCCGCCCTCACGCAACGTACGCGCTACTATGCTTACTTCGCCGCTCAGAACATAAAAGACACGATCTACCAGCAAACAGTGAGTAGTCGGGAATTCGTAACGGCGTCGCGGCTCGATACCGCTGAATTTTCTTCATCGGCAGAAAACCGAAAGGTAAAGTATGTTGTATATCGTCCCGAAGAAGCGATTAAGTATCCGGACAGGAAATACCCGATCTGCTATGCGTTGGGCGGTAATGGTGAGGTCGCGACCGCGGACAAGCCAATAAATATGATCAGGAATGGATCGTTGCTCGAATATGTTTATAAAGGCAATAACGTACCCATGATCGTTATGGGGATTCAGCATGATCGCCAGAACTGGAACGTTGAGTTGATCGATGAGGGCATAACACATGGAAATAAAACGTACCCCGTCGATGAAGACCGTGTTTACCTGACTGGCATGAGTGGGGGCGGAATTGGTTGCTGGAATTATGCGGTTGCCCATCCCGGGCGACTCGCCGCGATCGTTCCGATTTCGGGCAGTGGAAATACAGGGAAAGCATGTAACCTGAAAGGGCTGGCAGTCTGGGCTTTTCATAACCAGACGGATAATATTGTAGGATCGGCTAATTCGGTGAACATGCTCAATGCCATCGAGGCATGCCCTCCGCAAAAGGAGGCGAAACTCCTGCTCTTCCCCGATACCGGGCATGACTGCTGGAGGAGGGTCTACGACCAAAACCATGCGAACTGGAGCAAAAGTCCGGGTGTCGCGAAATTTGACATCTATGCATGGCTTTTGTCCAAGAAGCGGTGACGTATCGAATGAAAAAAAAAGAGGTATCCCATTCGGATACCTCCGTTCCCAGTCGGCTTTCAG
>CBKWFZ010000395.1:0-4412 GCA_966673785.1 uncultured bacterium | reverse complement strand
GGATATTGAAAGAGGCCGATAATATCGGCGCCGACATGATCGTAATGGGAACAAAGGGGGCTACGAATCTCGGGCGGCTTTTCTTCGGCAGCAATACGGCGGCAGTTATCGAAAAAGCGACCTGCACGGTTCTATCGGTCCCGGGAAATCATGCCTTTCAAAAACCGGGGAAGATGTTGTTTTCGACCAACTTCACGCGTGAAGACCTGAAGGCTGCCATCCAGTTTGTTTCACTGGGCAAAGCTTTCGGTGCTACTGTTATTGTCGCGCACGTTTCCGTAGAGCACGACCGTGAGGAAGTTGAAGCCTCAATGGCTCAGGTATTTGCCAACGAGCTTGCTACTATTACGAACTACGACAAAATAGTTACCCGGGTGTCCAGCGAAAACACGATCAGCATGGGCCTCGACGCGCTTATCTCAGAAACGGGTGCGGACCTTATCGCACTGTCTACACGCCGACGTGGCATCTTCGAAAAAATGTACAACCCCAGCATCACCCGCAAATATTCGATGCAGGCCGATATTCCGTTGATGGCATTTCGCGCTGACGGCTCGGCAAACGATCGGTAAAAGAATTTTTGCCGTTCAGCGGATCCTTGTAACTTTCCCGGAAAACCATGAGCAAAACAAAACTGATCGTAAACAGCAACGGGTCGTTGAAAGTCGATGGCGATTTCGAAATCGTCGATACCGAAGGCAATGTGTATGGACTGCAGGGGCGGACTATCGTATCGTTATGCCGGTGCGGGCGGTCAGCGAACAAGCCATTCTGCGACGGCTCCCACAAAGGAACCTTTGAGCACAATGCGGCCGCGTTTGACCTGCCGCCTAAAAAGCTTTGAGGTTAATGAAGTATTTCTACCCAACCTCTTAGTCGCTGATTACGCGCTTTGGGATCAAGCGCGTCAAAGAGCACGTCCGCCGTGTAGAAGTACACGCCGGTATCCAGAAGCGAACCGTTCTTATCGCGGCCGTTCCAATTGATGAATATCGGATGCGTGTCGTCCGACATGTATTCGTACAACGTCCTGCCCCAACGGTTGTAGACTCGGAACGTAACGGCCTTCACGAAGCTTGGACAAAACCCGGGTTCACCTTGACAATCCGGATTCCCGGCGTTTTGGAAACCATTGAACGCTGTGAACAGGTCGTTGCATCCGTCGCCATTGGGAGTAAACACGTTTGGAAGCCTGAACCACGGGCAATTGTCGTTACAGTCGGGTTCGCTCATCGGGCTGGTAACGCCGTTTGAGCCCACGGCTTCGACCGCGTAACATCGCGCGAACGACAGAAGTCCGACGTCTTCGAAACTTTCGTTCATGATATTGGAAGCAAGGAGTGAAAACTCGCCTCCCTGCTCGTCCGCCACATACAAATTATAACTAATGACGTCGCTTCGACATCCGCGCTCTTCGGGAAGATGCCAATTGATCACATGAAAAAAGTCCTGGACCGTACACGACTGTTCTCTCAGGAACTGTTCGCAATCTATCCTGGCCACCTGAAGCACAGGCATACACGGAGGAAGATCGTTCTCATTATAGAGACATACCATCTGCGACCGGTTGAGCAACACCGGAATAGACGAGTTGCCGTACGTACCCCGAGTGACAACGGCATAGCAGTACATAATATCATCTTCCAGTGGCGCCCCCGGCCGGCCCGTATCGATGTATTCGAATCCGTTCTCAGATACGTCTACGCTGTCGATCAGCACAAGTCCGCCTTCACCGTCCGATAATTCACCGCGGTAGATAAGATGACGCGGATTACCGGCAACCACATTCGACCAGGGGACTTCCGCATTCCATGAAAGGCGGATCTGTTTCGGTCCGGGCTCTGCGGATAATCGCACCGTGGATGCGACCGAAGACGTATCAATGGGAAAATAACCTACGTTGTCGGCGGTGTTCGAATAAAGCACGACACGGTAGTTGTAGACAGAATCGCGCGTATTTACCCCCTCGTCATCAAAAAAGGGAACGGTGAGATTGGAAATCCTGCCCGATACATTTACGGCCGCCCCGCCGTCAAAGCCCGCAGTGCGATATACTTCATACTGATATGGCCCCGGATACTGGGCCTTACTGATGTCAGGTGGTTCCAGCCACTTCACCCGGACGACGCCATCGTTCGGATCCGTGGTGGTAATGGTAACATGCGTGATCACGGGTGCGTCCGCAAGTATCGGGTCCATACAAAACTCGGCGGAGACATAGCTCTTTCCTCCGGCGGGGGCTGCAAACACGGCAACAAGGCGATAACAATATTGCGCAGCTACGGCGAGTTTCTTTCCATCATTATCGTCCAGCCACTCCGTTTCATCAGGATTGAGTTCAGCCAGAAGGCGGTACCCTTTGTACGGTGACAGACCTGCGGTGCATTCATCGGGTGTGAATGGTGAACTTCCCACTTTTCGCCAGACCTGTAATTTCTCGGCATTGTTGCAGCCATACGGGAGCCATGAAAGGCTGGCAGTACGGTTTACAAGGTCGGGACTAACGTCTCCCCACTCCGGCGCGGGTGCGATAATCCGGATATTCCAGGTTTCGAATGTCACTAGTCGCGGACCTGAGGGCGGTTCGTCGGTTACCTTGAAAACCACCTGGTATGTCTGATCCCGGACGTGTATGCAGTCCGTTTGCCAGGAGAAATGGATTTCGACGGGTGACGGCTCCGCGGATGTCATTACCGGAGCATAGGTTGCAGGCATCGTAGCAGGATCGCCTTCCACGATAGGCGAAAATACCTCCACCTTCACGGGATGATTATCGGGGTCGCTACCGGTAATAACGACCTCTAGCAATTCTCCCGCTTCCACGCAGACGTTCTCCGGAACGTTAAGCTGAGGCCGCCGGTTCTGGCAATCTTCCACGAGGATCTGCATATCGCGAATCGTCTCGCTCATGAGAACAAACGTATTGGTTTGCGGATCTCTTCGCCACTCCAGGATCTTGAAGGCAATGTTGTACTCGCCCTGAAGCCCCGGGGCATCCCACGTCATCAGGCCGGTAACCGGATCGATGAAGAACTGCGGAGGTCCGTTCCGCGCTTCGTTACCTTGCTCGAAGTTGGTGTAGAACCTACGGTCATCCGGCCGCACATACCCGTCAACGAACTGCGTACTGCTTTTGGACGGAGTTGATATTTCATATGAGAGGCTGTCCCCGTCGGCATCGCTTGCCCCGGGGTTGTGATAAAAAATCGCTCCGCGGCACGCCCTGTCAAGAGGAGCTACCGCGAGGACCGGAAAGGAGTTGCAGTCTGATGCAATCGCGTTGACGGTAACGTATGTCGAGTACGCTACATCAAATGCCTGCGCGATATTAATAATTCCTGCACTTCTGTCCCGCTCAAAATAGTTGATCTTGTACCTGCCCGGGCGTGCGTATGTATGCTCAAGTTCAACCAGTGCAATTCCGATATTTTGTCCGAGGTCCGGTCTCGATGTGACCTGGGTATTCGGTATCTGACGGATGGTACCGTCACCAAAGCTGATATGACCATCGTCGAGGTTAAAGCCCCCGACGGGGGTATTGGAAGTCGTGTTGACGTATATCCGGATGGTGATCAGGTAGCGAAGCGTCGAACAATCCGCTTTGCGCACGATGATATCGGCGGCCCGGAGATGCGTTGCCCCTGCCTCATGACAATGGGCAATGATCACAAGCGCAAGCAACAAGGTCGAAATCCTCATGCAACCAAAGTTAACCACAAATGGCAATCGCGACCAATTGATTTACTGGTGGCACAAAGATTTGAACCAGGTACCGAAACAAACGAATTATGGCCAGGGATAGCGAAGCCTTGCTGGATAAAGACAAGGAAAAATGGCTGGAGCGTTTTGCACGCTCGGGAATAATCGCAAAAGGTGTCGTTTATTGTCTGATTGGCGTACTGGCTTCACTGCCGATACTCGGATTGCAGGGCCGGAAAATGAGCAAGTCGGACGCGTTCAAACTTATCTATGATCAACCCTTTGGCAAGATTTTGCTGATCATCATTGGCGTTTCATTGATCGGCTATGTTAGCTGGCGACTGTTTCAGGCTGTGAAAGATATCGATGGCAAAGGCGACGATCTGAAAGCCAAAGCGTCCCGCGCAGGTTACGCGATCAGTGCAATTATCTATGCCGGTCTTTCGTTTTATGCACTGAAGCTGGCGTTCTCGGGCGCCGGCTCGGGAGGTGACGATAAAAGGCAGTTCTTCATCGGGAAGATCCTGGAGTTACCGGCTGGCGAATGGATTGTCGGTATCACCGGCGTAATCATTTTCGCTAACGGGATTCGTCAGATTTACCGTGGAATTTCAGGTAAATTTTGCCGCAACGTGAGGTTGATTGGAAATCAATATCAGGGTATATTTAAGAAAACAGGAGTTGCCGGCTATGTGTCGCGCGGCATGGTGTTC
>CBKWFZ010000394.1:0-4423 GCA_966673785.1 uncultured bacterium | reverse complement strand
TCACGCCGATGATCAGCCAGTCGTGCATCGGCAGGCTATGGAAGTATGTCGCTATCCCGTACGCGAAAACCATAGCAAGTGCGGCGCCGCCAAAAAAACCTTCCCAGCTTTTCTTCGGTGATATGCGTTCAAAAAGCTTGCGTTTTCCGAACAGTGTGCCTGCGAAATATGCACCGGTGTCGCTTGCCCAGAGAATGAAAAGACAACCGAAGATGATTTCGAAGTTATAATTTCCTTCGTGAAAAGCGGCGGCATTGAGTAGTGCAAATGGCATCGAAACATAGAACAACCCAAGGAACGTGTACGCGATATTGGTAAACGGCTTACGTTCCGTCTTCTTGTAAAGCTTGATCATGTATACAAATGATACAAGCGGAAAGACAAGGAAGTAATAGTGATACGCCAGATACCGCGACTCGATAAAGAACGACAACGTGAAGATACTCAGTCCGCAGAATGTCCCGAACGCTTTCAGCGGTACCATGCCGTCCAGACCGACAAGTTTGTAGAATTCAAGCAGCGTAAAAAGGCAGATCAGGAAAAAGACGGCGAAATATGACCATGGTCCGAACGTAACGCCGGCAATCACACCCGCTGCGCCTAGAAGTCCCGTTATTATCCGTTGCGTCAGGTTGTTGTATTTCGAAAGATTCTGCTTCACAGGGGTTTTGTTTGTCAACTCGGTGGATTAATCCGGAATATCGGTTTTCGGCTGGTTATTGTAAAAATTTTTGTACGCATACAGCAAAAAAGCCGAAAATCCCGCTGAAAACAGAATCTGCCAGAGTGTGGGTTGGGCGTTTTCCACATCGACTGCTATGGCTCCCTTTTCATAAAGGTAGAGTGAAATAAGCGTGAACCCGTTGTTTACAAAATGAGCAAGCACGGGCATCCATAAGTTGCCGGACCAGAAGTACAGGTATCCGAAGAGCGCGCCGAGGAACATGCGCGGAAAGAAGCCGTAGAACTGCAAGTGAATCGCACTGAAAAGAAACGCCGAAACCCAGATGGAAAGATGTGCGTTTCGCGTCGCGCGGTAAAAGTCATTTTGAATCATTCCCCGGAAGACGATCTCCTCGCCGAGCGCCGGCAGTACGGCGATTACTATGAATGCCAGGACCATCTGAACCTGCGAGTCATACTGGGTGATAAAGAAAGTGAGTTCCCCCAGTTTTTCTTCCAGGGGACGTGCCCACTCTTCCACGCCGAAGGGCAGTTGAATATCTTTATTCCAATGAATGGCAATCGCGTTCACACCCATGAATACGATGACAAGAACGGGTACGATAATCGATGGCCGGGCATGTGGCGTTTCGAACAAATCGGACAGCTTCCGGCCCTGACGACGTAAAAGGAAGTACGGCATCAGGATGAGGCCAATGATCGCCCCACACGCCTGCATGATCAGCAGCGTTACTTTGGTATCCGGGTTTTTCAGGGGATTTTCCAGTGCCTTCCAGTACTCGCTTTCGGAACCGGGATAAAACGGAATTCCAATGACTGCTCCGATCGCCGGACCGATAAACTGGAAACCCAGGAAAAAGATCAGTAACGTCAGGAGGATGGAAATTAATGGTGTCCTTAATACGTTGTTGGGTCTGACTTCCTCCATGAGCAATAGTCTTGTGTCGCGAAACTAAAATATGGTTAAATTTGCGCCCAAATATAAGGAATAGGCGTTCGCAAATCGGCTTGAAAGCGTGCCTTACATGATGAAATGGTAAAAATCGGTTCGATATCACTTGGAGATTTTCCCCTGTTGCTGGCTCCCATGGAGGACGTCAGCGATCCGCCTTTTCGTGCAGTGTGTAAGGATGGCGGTGCCGATTTGATGTATACCGAATTCATCTCCTCAGAAGGCCTCATCAGGGATGCGGCAAAAAGCCTTCAGAAACTTGATATTTTTGAATACGAGAGGCCGATAGGCATTCAGCTTTTCGGCGGCCACATCGACAGCATGGTAGAGTCGGCGCGTATTGCAGCCCGCGTTAACCCGGATTTGATTGACATTAACTACGGCTGCCCTGTCAAAGCGGTAGCGTGTAAGGGTGCCGGAGCAGCACTGCTTCAGGATATACCGAAGATGGTTCGGATGACGGAGGAAATTGTGAAATGTACCAATCTTCCCGTCACCGTGAAAACCCGTCTCGGCTGGGACGAGTCGACCAAGAACATTGTTGAAGTAGCCGAACGCCTTCAGGACATCGGAATCAAGGCGTTGACGGTTCATGGAAGAACCAGAGTCCAGATGTATAAAGGTTCGGCGGATTGGACATTGATCGCAAAGATCAAGGAGAACCCGCGTATGCATATTCCGGTTTTCGGAAACGGCGACATCGACTCACCCGCCAAAGCGCTTGAGTACAAGAATCGTTACGGGGTCGACGGAATAATGATTGGCCGGGCTTCGATCGGGTATCCCTGGATATTTTCCGAGATCAAACAATTCATTAAAGACCGCACCATTGCTCCTCCGCCGGGTATTGCCGAACGCGTACGCGTCGCAAGAAAACACCTGGACTTCAGTGTTAAATGGAAAGGCGATAAGGTTGGTATTTTTGAGATGCGCCGCCACTATGCGAATTATTTTAAAGGCCTTCCTGATTTCAAGCCGTATCGTACGCGGCTCGTCGAAGCACCCGATTACCAGGAAGTGACTTCAATTCTTGATGAAATCGCTACCTCCTATGTGAGGGAAGACATAGCAGCCTGAACAACCTGTTTCAATTTGATCATGCCTTCGCCTACGCACTCTTAACGTCGGCCAAAGTCGGATAAAAAAAATGTTCTATCTTGATTCCCATATTTTCGGAATAGAACAGCTTATGAGTTCGACTCGTTTCATTCGATCATGTGCGGTATGTTGGTTTGTGCTTTGTCTGATCTTCGCATACAACACATCTTCTCAATCCCTTTCATGGCGCGTCATACCGCCAAGAACTGATGCTTCGTTCCGTGCGCTTTCCGTTGTCGATGACAGTGTCATCTGGCTGGCAGGTACCAAAGGCTGGGTCGGACGGTCGCAAAACGGAGGCGAAACCTGGACGTTCGATCAGGTGGACGGGTTTGAAGGCTTTGACTTTCGTTCTATCTACGCGTTCGATAACAACCGCGCAGTTATCGCTAACGCGGGCGCTCCCGCAAATATTCTCGTAACAGGAGATGGCGGAACGACCTGGAAAGTTGTTTACACCCACGCCGATACCTCTGCGTTCTTTGACGGAATTGATTTTTGGAACAACCAAAACGGGATCATCTACGGCGATCCTATCCGCGGTCGGATGCTCCTTCTCGGCACGCGTGATGGCGGCGAAACATGGAAAGAAATTTCCAGTGCTCCACGCCTCAACGAGGGTGAAGCTTCTTTCGCCGCCAGTGGAACGAATATCCGCGTATCCGACAAACGTACCGTCGCAATTGCTACAGGTGGATCCACATCACGGCTGTGGATATCCCGCGATGGCGGACAAACATGGCATACGCAAAACCCACCGGTGATTCAGGGGCTTCCCTCAGCAGGGATTTTTTCTTTCTCAGGATTTAGAAATAACTACGGCGCCGTTGTTGGCGGCGACTACCTCAGGGACAGCCTCACTATCGATCATGCATTTTATACGCGAGACGGCGGCAAAACCTGGAACAAACCGGCAACCGCCACGCGTGGCTATCGCGAATGTGTTGAGTTTCTCGATGATAATTTCCTGATCGCGACAGGTCCGGGCGGAACGGACATTTCCAAAGATGGCGGATTAAACTGGACCCCGGCATCCGATGAAAAACTGTTTCACGTTGTACGAAAGGCAAGAAAAGGATCGCTTGTTGTTATTGCAGGCGGAAGAGGCAAAATCAGTATTATCAAATACTCCAGGTGATGATTATCAACGTAACATCTATCAGGCTCCGGTCGCTTTGGAAATTCTTTGCGCTTTCATACAATGGCATGATGATCGTGAAGCAAACGCGAAGTCAACCTGGCTTTATCCGCATGAAAAACACCGGGTTTGGATATGATCACTACACACTGTCGGTCTGGGAGGATCAAAAATCATTAAGGGAGTTCGCGAAGTCGGGCGCCCACCTGGATGCTATGAAAAAAAGCGCGCTGCTTGCCACCGAGATCCGCACGTTCTCGTATGAATCGGATCGCATTCCGGATTGGAAAGAGGTAAAACAACTATTGCAGAATAACGGTAAAGTATTTCGTTACTGAAATTACTGTTGTTGCATCTGCATCTCCTGATACTTCCGGAAAGAATTCTTGTTTGGATTTTCAATCGTCGGCGCCTTTTCTAACGACGGCTCTGACGGTGGCGTGACCTGGCCATCTTCATATCCCACGGTAACCAGCACGTCGAGTGAATGATTGCTTGTTCCCCTGTAGGTGCCCCGGACAGGACTGCAATCATAATAGTTTTTACCAACA